>DASTLD010000248.1:0-27040 GCA_035715345.1 Longimicrobium sp. | reverse complement strand
GGGACTTGGCGTCCCGGACCGTACCGACGCTGTCCGGAGGGGAGCGGCAGCGGGCGCGGGTGGCGCGCGCGCTGGCGCAGCAGGCCCCCACGCTGGCGCTGGACGAGCCCACGGCGGCGCTCGACGTGAGCCACGAGATGGCGATCTTCGAGCTGCTGCGCGAGCTGGGGCGCGCGGGGACCACGGTGCTGCTGGTGACCCACAACCTGAACCTGGCCGCGCGCTACGCCGACCGGCTGGTGCTGCTGGACCGGGGGCGCGTGGCGGCGCAGGGCACGCCGGCGGACGTGCTTACGCGCGAGAACGTGGAGCGCGTCTACGGCTGGCCGGTGGAGATCGTGCCGCACCCCGGCCCCGGCCCGGACACCGGCGCCCCGCAGGTCGTCCCCCTGGCCGGCCATGAGCACTTCCGCATGGAGGCCCCCGGACATGCGGCGTGATCCCCGTACTCCGTACTCCGTACTTCGTACTTCGTACTTGCTGGCGATGGCGCTCGCCGCGTGCGCGGTCCTGCGCGCCGCGCCGGCGTCCGCGCAGTACCCGGCGGAGGTGCGCGGGCGGGTGACGGAGGCGGGCAGCGGCGCGGCGGTCGCGGGGGCGCGCGTGGAAGTGGTGGGCGGCTCGCTGGCCACGGTGACGGCGCCGGACGGGGGATTCGCCCTGCGCGGCGTGCTGCCGGGGCGCCGCGAGCTGCGGGTGACCGCCTTCGCGCACCGCGAGCGGACGGTGGCGGTGGAGGCGGAGAACGGGCGCACGGCGTGGGTCGCGATCACCCTCCAGCCGCGGGTGCTGGCGCTCGATCCGCTGGCGGTGCGGGCCGAGCGCGCGGCGCCGGGGGCGACGACCATCGGCCGCGCGGAGATCGAGGCGTCGGGCGCGGCGGACGTGGCGGACGTGCTGCGCGCGGTGCCCGGCGTCACCGTCACGCGCGAGGGCGGCCCCGGCGCGCCGGCCCGCATCTCCATCCGCGGCAGCTCCGCCGACCAGGTGCTGGTGCTGCTGGACGGCGCCGAGGTGAACAACGCGCTGACGGGCGACGCGGACCTGTCCACCCTGCCCGCCGGCGTGGTGGAGCGGGTGACGGTGATCCCCGGCGCGCAGTCGGCGCGGTACGGCGGGCGGGCGCTGGCGGGCGTGGTGTCCGTGGAGACGCGCCGCCCCCGCGGCGCTGAGCTGGGGGTGCAGGGGGCGATGGGGAGCTGGGGCGCGCGCTCCGCCGGCGGCTCGCTGGGCGGCGCCGCGCCCACGCGCCTGGGCGATGCGACCGCGCTCGCCTCGGCGGAGTGGCGCTCCGCGCGCGGCGACTTCCGCTTCGAGGTGCCGGCCTTCCGCGGCGGCGGCACCGCCGTGCGCGCCAACGGCGACGCCGAGTCGCTCTCCCTCTTTGCCGCCGCCGGGTTGGCGCGCGGGGCCCGCGAGCTGCGCGCCCGCGCGGAGGCGTTCGCCGTGGAGCGGGGGATGCCCGGCCCCATCGGCCAGCCGTCCCCCGACGCGCGCCAGGAGCAGCATCGCATCGCGGCGGGGCTCTCCGCGCGCGGGCCGCTGCTGGGCCTGGCGTGGGCGATGGACGCCGACGTCCAGCGCCAGGCCGCCGGGTACGCCGATCCCGATCCCCCCCTCGGCAGTCCCTACGAAGACGACGTGCGGGCGACCGCTGCGGGTATCGCGCTCAGTGCGTCCGGCGGCGCGGGCGCAATCACCCTGACCGGTGGGGGCGAGCTGCGGGGGGTCCGCTTCCGCTCGACCATGCTGGCACCCGGCGCCCCGGACGGGCAGACGCTGGGCGCCGCGTGGCTGCAGGGGCGCTGGTCCGGCGCGGCGGGCGGCTGGGCGCTGGACGTGACGCCCGGCGCGCGCGCGGACTGGAACACGCTGCTGCGCGGCGCGGCGCTCTCGCCGCGGGTGGCGTCGGTGGCGGCGCGCGGGCGGGTGGCGCTGCGCGGCGCGGTGGGCGGCGCCTTCTCGCCGCCGTCGCTGGCCGACCAGTTCTTCCACGAGGGCGTGCTGGTGCGCCCCAACCCGGCGCTGCGCCCGGAGCGCGTGCGGCTGGAGGTGGAGGGCGGCATCGACTTGCGCGACGTGCCCCTGGGTCGCGCGGTGCTGGAGGCGGGCTTCACCGCCTTCCGCGCGGACGTGGACGACATGATCCTCTGGTTCCCCGACCACCAGTTCGTGTGGAGCCCGCAGAACTTCGACGTGCGCCGCGCGGGGTGGGAGGCCGCCGCCCGCGCCCGCCTGCCCGGCGGCGAGCTGGGCGGCAGCGTGAGCCACGCCGCCGTCGAATACGACTCCCCCGCGCTCAGCGGCCAGGTGGCGTACCGCCCGCGCTGGACGGCGGCCGCGCAGGGCTCCGCGCGCGCGGCCGGCTTCGGCGTGGAGCTGCGCGCGCGCTGGGTGGGAGAGCGCCGCTCCGCCGCGGGCAGCGAGCTGAACCTGCTGCCCGCGCACTGGCTCGCGGACGCGGCGCTGACCCGCGGCTTCCGCGCCGGCGCCTGGGGCGGCGACGCCCGGCTGGAGGTGCAGAACCTGGCGGACGCGAGCGCCGCCATGCTGGTGGACTATCCCTATCCCGGCCGCGGCTGGAGCCTGGGGCTCCGGCTGCGGCGCGAGCCGCGCGCGCCGGCGGTGCGCCGCGCGGACACCCCGAACAAGGAACCGTGAAGATGGACAAGCCGTATCCGCTCCGCGCCGCCGCCGTGCTGGCCGCGCTGGCGCTGGCCGCCTGCGAGAAGGAACCGACGACGAGCGAGGACCGCTTCCTGGACGGCGCGCGCGGCAACGCGGAGATCGGGATCGTGCTCAACTCGCTGGAGCGCTCGCTGACGCTGTTCCAGCTCGGCGACCCGGACGAGCGGCGCGAGATCGCGTTCGGCGCCAGCTCGTCGGTGACGCCGGTGTCGTTCTCCATCCGCGGCGAGCGGGCGGCGGTGCCGCTGGGCAACGCGGCCAGCGTGGCGCTGGTGGACCTGCGGGCGCAGCGCATCGACCGCTTCTTCGTGATGCCGCAGGGCAACGCGACGGGCAGCGCCTTCGCGGACGACACCACCGTGCTGGCGGCCAACTTCCTGGACGACTACGTGGGCCGCTTCACCGCCGGACAGGCGGGCGAGGCCATCACCCAGACCGTGCAGGTGGCGCCCGCGCCGGCGGACATCGAGGTCGCGAACGGCCGTGCGCTGGTGATCTCGGCGAACCTGAACGAGAGCTACGTCCCCATCGGCAACGGCATCGTGACGGCGCTGGACCCGCGCACGCTCGCGGTGCTGGGCACGGTGCAGACCGGGGGAACCAACCCCAACGTGGGGGCGATGGGGCCGGACGGGCTGCTGTACGTCCTGAACACGGGCGACTACGTGGGCCCCAGCAGCGTGACCATCATCGACCCGCAGACGCTGCAGGCGGTGCAGACGGTGGGCGGGTTCCCGGCGGGGGCGGGCAGCATCACCATCGACGGGCGGGGGATGGCGTACGTGTCCGGCTACGGCTTCGGGACGGTGGTGTGGAACACGGCCACGCGGACGTTCGTGCGCGGGCCGCAGGCGGCGCTGTGCGCGCCGGTGGGGCCGGGGGGCGGGTGCCGCGGCGCCTACGAGGCCGCGGCGGACGAGGACGGCAACGTCTACCAGGTGTTCTTCGGCGCCCCCGCGCAGAACCTGCCCCCGCGCATCTTCATCTACGACGCGGACACCTTCGCGCTGGCGGACAGCCTGAACGCGGGGCAGGGACCGACGGCGATCGACATCCGCGAGTTCTAGGGGGCCCTCACCCTGCGTGCCCCGCCGGCGCGCGACTCCGTCGCGTCCGCCGGGGCACGCTGTCCCTCTCCCACAAACTGCGTGGGAGAGGGCGAAGGGTGGTGCGTGGGGCAGCCTGCCTTCGCAGGGCAGGCCCGTAAGAGTCGCCGCGGCGGGGCGCAGCGTGCCGTTCTCCCTCTCCCGCTCCCTCTCCCACGCGGGGCGAGGCCCGCCTAAACAACTGAATCACATGAATTTACGCGGCGCGGGCCTGTTTTTTGCCTGCCGCCGCACGGTCCGTTGGGCCGCCGAGACACACCGATCCCGAGGAACACCGCCGTGGCCGGGGAAGCCGACAAGCGCACCATCCTGGTGGTGGACGACAACGCCGACAACGTGGAGATCCTGCGCGCCTTCCTGGAGTCGCGCGGCTTTGCCGTTTCCGAGGCCAGCGACGGCCGCAGCGCGCTGGCCCGCATGGAGCAGGTCAAGCCGGACCTGGTGCTGCTGGACGTGATGATGCCCGGCATGGACGGCTGGGAGGTGTGCCGCGTCATCAAGCAGCACCCCCAGCTCGGCGCCACCAAGGTGGTGATGGTGACCGCCAAGGGCGGCTTCGAGGACAAGTTCGAGGGCCTGCGCTCCGGCGCGGACGACTACGTGGTCAAGCCGGTGGACTTCAAGGACCTGATGGACAAGGTGCAGCGCAACCTGGCGGCCGGGGGCGGCGCCGCGTGAGGGTTCTGGGCTACGTCGCGGACGACGGGCTGCGCCAGGCGCTGGAGCAGGCCGCCGCCGCCCAGGAGGCGGAGCTGACGCTGATCCCCCCCGCGGAGGGGGGCAGCGCCGCGCGCGACGAGCAGTTCTTCGACGCGCTGCGCACCCACCCGGACGTGGCGCTGGTGGAGTTCCGCCGCGGCCTGGTGCAGCAGGTCCGCCAGGCGGCGGAGACGCGCGGCATTGCCCTGGTCGTGGCCTGCAGCGGCGAGGACCAGGTGCGGCACGCGGTGCGGGCGGGCGCGGAGGAGTGGGTCATGCTGCCCGCGGACGCGGCGGAGATCGCCGCCCGGCTGTGGAGCGCCACGGCGGAGACGCGCCGCACCGCCGCGCCGGCCGCCGCCCACGACGCGGCGGAGCACCTGCGCTACGAGGAGCTGCTGTACGACCGCTACACCGGCTTTCCCACCCTGCCGGTCATGCTGGAGCGCGGCCGCGACATGCTGGAGCGCTACGGCCGCCTGACCATCCTGTACATCGAGTTCGTCCGCTACTCCAAGCTGGAGGAGATCTACGGCTGGGAAAAGCTGGACGAGGTGCTGCAGACCACCGCCGCCGCCGTGCGCGAGTTCTACGCGCGCTTCGAGCAGGGCGACAACGTGATGATGGTGTCGTACACGGCGGACGACGACTTCGTCTTCTTCGCCAACTTCGGCGACTCCGCGGAGGCGGAGCAGCGCATCAACGAGACGGCCAAGGCGCTGGAGGACCACATCCGCGGCCGCCTGGAGTCCCTGCACGGCGAGGACATCGCGGGGCTGTTCGAGATCTACGTGGGCTCCACCACCATCTTCCGCAATCCCAAGGTGCGCACCGAGCGCATCATCTACCGCGGCATCCGCGAGGCGGCGCACGCGGCGCGCAGCGTGGAGAACCGCGAGCGGGCGCGGAAGGTGTCCGACCTCAAGCAGACGCTGCGCGAGGGGGCGGTCTACATCGTCTACCACCCCATCGTGGTGACGGAGACGCGCCAGGTGTACGGCTACGAGGCGCTGGCGCGCGGCAGCTACCGCGCGCTGCGCTCGCCGGAGGTGCTGTTCAGCGTGGCGGAAGAGGCCAACCTGATCTGGGAGCTGTCGCGGCTGTGCCGACGCCGCGCCATCGAGGGGGTGGAGGAGAACCTGCGGCCGGAGCACCTGCTGTTCATCAACATCGACCCGCACGACTTCCGCGACCCCACCTTCCGCTACCTGGACCTGGACGACCTGGGGGTGGACGACCCGTCGCGCATCGTGCTGGAGATCACGGAGCGCACCGCCATCACCGACTATCCCACCTTCCAGGGGTACCTGAAGGAGTTCCGCGCGCGCGGCTTCCGCTTCGCGGTGGACGACGCGGGGTCGGGGTACGCGGGGCTGGGCAGCATCGCCAACCTGGAGCCGGACTTCATCAAGCTGGACATCTCGCTGATCAGCGGCATCGACACCAACTTCATGAAGCAGAACCTGGTGGAGACCATGGTGCAGTTCGCCAACGACCACGGCATCAAGGTCATCGCGGAGGGGGTGGAGCGCGAGGACGAGTACGAGGCCGTCAAGCGGCTGGGCGTGCACTTCACGCAGGGCTTCCTGTTCCACGACGCCAGCGCCGGCGGCGAGCTGCGCTCCGGCGCCGCCGCGGGCCCCGCCCCCCCGCCCGCCGCGCACTGACCGAAGCATGGCTCTCGGGAGTGCGCGCGGGCATCAGCGCCAATCCTCCTGGTTCGGTGCCCCGCCGCCCGGCGAATGAATTTGCGGCTGGCAAAACACGAAGTTTGCCTGCGCCGAGTGCAGGCGGAGGGTCGCTCGAGCGGCAGGCACGCGCGGGGGGGCCAGGCCCCCACCCGCTCGCTTAGGCTCGCACCCTCTCCCACGTCTGGGGGAGGGTTGGACGGCGATCAGCGTGCGCGGCAGAAGCCTGTCATCCGGCGGTCGTACCTTCGGCGCGAACCCTGCCGCACGGTCGATGCTCATCCCGGCGACGGACCCGTCGGCGCAGGCCGACATCACGTTTTCATAGCCGCGAATTCATTCGCCGGGTGCCCTCGCGCCGGCGCCTGGCTCCCTGCACCGATGCTCGCCTGCGGTGTCCCACCGATCTGCCTCATCTCTCGCACCTGATAGCGCCCGAAAAACAGACCGCCCTCCCCGCAACGCGGAGAGGGCGGTCGCAACGTCCAGCCTGGCCGGGGACGCCGCGGAGTGAGACGAGGCTCAGAGTCCCAGCATCCTCTCCAGCCGCGCCTCGAGCGAGGGCTTGGTGGCGCCCGCCAGCGCGCTCTCCAGCAGGTCCGCCAGCTCCTCGGCGAAGTCGTCCGGGTGGCGGCGGCTGATGCGCACCAGCGGCGCGAAGGCCAGCAGCACCGTCCGCGGGGCGTCGTCGTCGTCGCCGCCGCCGCCGCGCCAGGCCTCCGACGTGGGCGACGACTGCCACGGCTCGAGCCGCTCCTCGTCGTCGTCCTCCTGCTGCGGTACCATGCCGTCCGGGAGCTGGTCGAGGGGGATGGTCAGGCCCACCATGGCCTGGATCTCCGCCCCGCCCTCCGGCTCCTCCGCCATCAGCCCCAGCCGTACCGGCGTGCGCGTCACCTGGTGCAGGATGCCGAGCGTCTCCGGCGGCAGGAAGGCGCGGAACGACGGGCTGTCGTTGCCGTCCGCGAAGAACGCCACCGGCACCAGCCCGGTCTCCGGCGAGAGCAGGCCCTCGGCCTCCACCTCGCGCAGCTCCAGGTCCACGGGCTCGTCCCGAAGGTATACGTGCATCACGACTCCAGGGTGGGTGTTCCGGCAGGCGGCAAAGGCAAGGCGGCCGGTCCGTCCCGTATACTCCGACACGGCGCCGAGGTTCGCGCGGCCCGCATCCGCCCCTCAGCACACAACTTGCACGCGGGCGCCGCCCCGCGCCACCGGGCGGCGGCGCGGACTTCCCCCCGCATGCGAGCATGGACGCAGACCTCACCGGCCCCATCCGCGACCCGGCGCGCCTGCAGGCCGTACGCCGCACCGGCCTGCTGGACACGCCGCCGGAGGACGTGTTCGATCGGCTGACGCGCCTGGCGGCGCGCGTGGTGGGGGCGCCGGCCACCTTCATGACGCTGGTGGACTCCGACCACGACTTCTACAAGAGCTGCTTCGGCTTCGAGGAGCCGCTGGCCTCCGAGCGGCAGCTCCAGGGCACCACCTTCTGCCACTACGCCATCCGCACGGACCAGCCGCTGGTCATCGACGACACGCGGGCGCACCCGGAGTACCGCCACGTGCCCACGGTGCAGTCGCTGGGCATCGCCGCGTACCTGGGCATTCCCCTGGTGACGCACGACGGCCACGTGATCGGCTCGTTCTGCGCCGTGGACTTCCAGCCGCGCCGGTGGGCGGAGACGGACGTGGAGGTGCTGCGCGAGCTGGCCGCCTCCGCCATGCGCGAGGTGGAGCTGCGCGCGCTGGTGGACCACGCCGAGCGCGAGCGCCGCGAGAAGCTGGCGCTGCTGGAGTCCACGGACGAGGGCATCTACGGCCTGGACCGCGACGGGTGCTGCATCTTCATCAACCGGGCGGGGGCGGAGATGATCGGGTGGGCGCCGGAGGAGGTGCTGGGAAAGGAGATGCACCCGCTCATCCACCACCACCGCGAGGACGGCACGCCCTATCCCGAGGCGGAGTGCCCCATCGCGCGCGCGGCGAAAGAAGGCGCCGCCGTACGGGCCACCAACGAGGTCCTGTGGCGGCGCGACGGCACCTGCTTCCCGGTGGAGTACTCGTCGCACCCGGTGCTGGAGGATGGAGAGCGGAGGGGCGCCGTGGTCACCTTCCTGGACGTAACGGAGCGGCGGCGGGCGGAGGAGGCGCGAGACCGCGCCCACCGGGAGCTGCGGGCCACGCTGGAGTCGCGCAGCCGCTTCTTCGCGGCCATGAGCCACGAGCTGCGCACGCCCATCAACGCCATCCTGGGCTACAACGACCTGCTGCTGGCCGGCGTCTACGGCGAGCTGGCGCCGGAGCAGCGCGGCGGCATCGAGCGCGGCCAGACCGCCGCGCGCCACCTGCTGGAGCTGGTGAACGACGTGCTCGACCTCTCCAAGGTGGAGGCGGGCAAGATGGAGATCCAGGTGGAGGAGGTGAGCGTTTCCGCGCTGATCCAGGACCTGTTCGCCACCATCCGCCCGCTGGCCGCGGCGCACGGCTACGACCTGACGCTGGACGCCGGGCCCTGCGACACGCGGGTGCGCACCGACCCCCGCCGCGTGCGGCAGATCCTGCTGAACCTGCTCTCCAACGCCATCAAGTTCGGCGAGCGCAGGCCCGTCCGCGTGCGCTGCCGCACCCCCGCGACGGGCGGCCTGGCCATCGAGGTGGTGGACCAGGGCCGCGGCATCGCGCCGCAGGACCAGGAGCGCGTGTTCGAGGAGTTCGAGCAGGTGGGCGGCGCCCGCGACAACGTGACGGGCCAGGGCGGCACCGGCCTGGGACTGCCCATCTCGCGGCGTCTGGCCGGGCTGCTGGGGGGATGGCTGGAGGTGGAGTCGGAGCCCGGCCAGGGCAGCACTTTCCGGCTGACTTTGCCGCCATCGCCACCATTGTGAGCGTGTAAGATAGGCCAGCGCTAACACGCTCAAAAGGCTTGACTTAGCTCCAGGCCGCAGGTATACTGGGTGCAATCATAGCCCCCACGCCTCTGCAGTAGCGAGCTCCTGCAAGCGCACCAGGGGGCTTGTTCTTTCCCCGGACGCGGATCAACCTCTTTGAGCCATCCCGTTCGCCCCTACACCAAGCCCGCGCTCACGCCGGCGGACCTGCTCCGCCACGTGCAGGCAGTTCCGATGCTTTCCGACACGCATACGCTTGCGCCTCGGAACGCCATTTGCCCATCTTCCGCGTGTCACTTGGCCGGGAGATGGAGGATGACGGCTCTTGCTGTAGCTGAGCGTCTAGGAGGCGAGAAGGTCCTCCGCCGGGAGATCCGCTCAGACCTGGATCTGGCGGAGGCGGTCCACGTGGGCTTGCCTACACGGGCCGTAGAGGTGGTGCTGAAAGCGGGTCTCCTCGCCGCCGAGGAGATGTATGCGCTAGTCGTGCCGCGGCGTACCCTCGCCCATCGGCGGGGCAAACAGCAGGTTCTTTCCCCTGAGCAGTCGGACCGACTTGCGCGCGTGGTGCGGATGTTGGGGCGCGCGGAAGAGGCGCTGGGAGAGCGGGAGAAGGCCGACCGCTGGCTACGGAAGGGTAACCGTGCTCTTGGCGGAAAGCGCCCCCTGGACCTGCTCGGCAGCGATGCCGGGACGCGGATGGTGGAGCGCGTGCTCGGGCGGATCGAGCACGGCATCTATAGCTGACGGTGCGCGTCTGGCGCATTGCCCGTGCGGCATACCAGGCACTCGATGGGGAGGGCGCCCGCCTCTACGGGGGACGCTGGAACCCGGAAGGTGTAGCCGCCGTGTACGCATCTGCGAGCCTTGCTCTCGCCGCGCTCGAGTACTTGGTCCACGTTGACACTGAGAACGTACCCGGCGACCTGGTTGCCCTGGAGATCGAGGTGCCGGACGACGCAGGCGCGCGTGTTGTGCTGCCCGCCGAGCTTCCTGCGGACTGGAACCGCGTTGACGACCACCCCGCGTGCGTGGAGACCGGGGCTGGCTGGGCACGAGAGGCAGCCGACCTCGTCCTCCGCGTTCCCTCTGCCATTGTGCCGGAGGAATCCAATTTCCTGATCAACCCCAGCCATCCCGCCGCCGGGCGAGTATCCATCGTGAGGACCCGTCCGTTCTCGTTCGATCCCCGCCTCCTGGGCTGATCGCTGTGAGCGTGCTCAGCCGGAGGCGTAGAGGGCCTCGATGCGGTCGCGGTAGCGCTCCTCGACCTGCTTGCGGCGGATCTTGAGCGAGGGGGTCAGCAGGCCGGCGTCGATGGTGAACTCGTCCTCGATCAGGCAGATCTTCTTGGGCCGCTCGTAGTTGGCGAACCCCGACAGCCGCCCCAGCGTCTCCGCCTCCAGCAGCGCCGCCACCCTCGCATCCTCCAGCAGTGCCCGCGCGTCCGTCGCGGCGATGCCCTGCGTGGCGGCCCAGGCGCGCAGGTTCTCGAAGTCCGGCACCACCAGCAGGCTGGGATACGGCCGCCGGTCGCCGATCATGACCACCTGCGCCACGTAGGGCGACATCCCCACCACGTTCTCCAGCGGCTGCGGGGCGATGTTCTTGCCGCCCGCCGTCACCAGCAGGTTCTTGAGCCGGTCCGTGATGCGCAGGTACCCGTCCGTCGTCAGCTCTCCGATGTCGCCCGTGTGGAACCAGCCCTCCGCGTCCACTACCTGCGCGGTGGCGTCGGGGTTGTTCCAATATCCCTTCATGACGTGCGGGCCGCGGGTCAGGATCTCGCCGGACCCCGGCGCGATGGCCACCTCCACGCCCGGCACCGGCTGCCCCACCGTGCCGATGCGGATGCCCTCCGGCCGGTTGACCGCGATCACCGGCGACGTCTCCGTCAGGCCGTATCCCTCGTAGACCGGCAGCCCGGCGGCGTAGAAGAACTTGGCGACCTCCGCGGAGAGCGGGGCGCCGCCGGAGACGAAGAAGCGCAGCCCGCCGCCAGTGCGCTGGCGCAGCCTGGAGAACACCAGCCGGTCCGCGACGGCGAACTGCACGGCCAGCAGTCCCCGCGGCTCGCGCCCGGCCAGGCGCTCGTCCGCGGCCGCGGCGCCCACGCGGCGGGCCCAGTCAACCAGCTTCTTCCTGACCCCCGTGGCCCCCGTGACCTTCGCGTAGATCTTGTCGAACAGGCGCGGGACGGAGACCGCCACCTGCGGCGACACCTCCAGCAGGTTGTCCGCGACCTGGTCGATGGACTCCGCGTACGCGATGCAGGCGCCCACGTCCCAGTACAGGTAGTCCACCATCCGCTCGAACACGTGGCTCAGCGGCAGGAACGAGAGCACCGTGTAGCCCGGCAGGATGTGGCGGTCGAAGCCGTGCTGCAGCACCGCGGCCACGTTGGACGCCAGGTTGTGGTGCGTCAGCATCACCCCCTTGGGGCTGCCCGTGGTGCCGGAGGTGTAGATCAGCGTGGCCACGTCGTCGCGGCCGACCGCGGCGGCCAGCGTGCGGAAGGCGGGGACGCGGCCCTCGTCCAGCGCGCGCTGCCCGCCGGCCAGCACCTCGTCGAACGCCTGCACGCCGGGCGCATCTCCCGGCGGATCGAAGCTCACCACCTGCTCCAGCTCCGGCAGCGCGGCGCGGATCTCCGCGATCTTGGCCACCTGCGCGCGCGTGGAGGCCAGCACCACCCGCGTGGACGAGTCGCGCAGGATGTACTCGATCTGGTTGGCGGGGAGCGTGGGGTAGATGGGGACCGCGACGGCGCCGATGCCGGTGACGGCGTAGTCGGCGATGGCCCACTCCGGCCGGTTCTCCGCAAGGATGGCCACGCGGTCGCCGGGGCCGATGCCGGAGGCGGTGAGCGCCGCCGCCAGCCGCGCCACCCGCTGCTCCACCTCGCGGTGCGAGAGGGGATGCCAGGCGCCGTCCCGCTTGTACAGCATGGCGCGCGGCGTGTCGTGGCGGTCCACCGCGCCCAGGAACAGCCGGGGGATGGTGTCGCGCTCCACGGGGCGGAGCGGGACGGGCGGATGGGCCGGCTGCGGGGCGGCGTGCGGCATCGGGCGGTTCTGGCGGACGGGGATGCGGATGCGGCTCGGCGGGCGCCGCGCGCGAATCATAGGCGGCCGCCAAGCCGGGGAACAGCGCGGGATGCGAACGTGCGGCGGTGCCTCTCTGGCCCGACAGCGAGGTGTGGGCGATGCTCCGCGCCTCAGCGCGTCCGAAAGGCTTCATCCGCGGGCGGGCAGAGGTGCCGTCAAAGCGTCATGAAGCGAGCATGCCGGCGGTGAGGCCGTGCGTCATGACAGGAATCGCACCCTTCCGTCGTTGGCCAGGCGGTCGATGAACCGCTTCTCGACCCCGGGCACGTGCAGACCTCCGCGGGCGGCCTCGTCCCCATAATGATGCTGCTCTCGCTCCCACCAGTCGAAGCCGGTCAAGGTCACCCGCTCATGCTCCTTGAGCATCAGCCAGATGGCGAGCGCGCCCGTAGACCAGCAGCGGTAGTCCGGCTCGTCCGCGTAGGCCACCATCTCGTCGATGATCGAGTGGTCGATCTTCTGAAACTTGCGCGGATGGAGCACGGCGGCGAAACTCTGCACCACCTGGTCTTTGGCCGCCTCCCTCTGCCAGGTGTGAAGGTAGACCCGCTGGTAGCAGTGCCTTATCCTCTCACCCACCGATGACGCCTTCAGGACGTTGAACCATACGTCGGTGCGTTCTCCCACGTATCCTTCGAACCCCTTGATGTGATAGGCGTTGAACCTGCCTACGAGGTCGAACCCGTCGATCTCTCGTCCCCGGGCGCGGTCGAGGACGCTGGTTCCGTTTCCAACCAGGATGATGGATCTTGCCGTCATGGTGGCGGTGTTGTCGTGGGAGGATGAGTGGTCGTGGAAACGTTGTAGGAGGTGCAGTCATTGTCGTGCGCGGGTGCGTCGTAATTCGGCCTTTATTCTGGTGGGTCGGAGGCAGGCCGGTGGTGGGGTTGTCGCAGGCCCGCGGCCCCCGAAGTGGTATCGCGCCTTGCCGTCCGCGAATGCGGCGGGTGACCCGGCAATTATGACCCGCCGCGGGACAAATCGCAAAAAACCGTACGCGTAGCCGCGGCGGGGCGGGGGGACAGGAAACGTCGTCGCCGCGCCGCTCCTCCGCTCCGTGCTCCGCCCCGCGCTCCACACCCAGAGCCCCCCACACCCGTGCGCTCCGCTTTGCGGCCCGCCTGACGACCCGGCCGCTTCCGTCTGGCAGGACGGCGCCCGCCACGGGGGTGGGCGCCGCATTCCCGCGGCCGCACCTCCCGGCGCCCGCGGCTCCTTCATGCACGGAGAACCAGCATGCCCGCAGAACCCGCGAAGAAGCTGTTCGACATCCCCAAGCTCATCGGCGAGGGCATCACCAGCGGACTGTCGTCGGCCGTGTCCAGCACGGGGACGTACATCCTGGGCCACGCGGTCAACGCCCTGTTCGGCACCAACTTCGGTGACGACACGTCCAGCCAGCTCGCGCACATGGCCGCAGAGCTGGAGAACATCGAGAACACGCTCGTCGCCATCGATACGGAGCTGAGCTCGCTGGAGAACGAGCTCCACCTGCAGACCAGCATCCTGACCTACGATGAGCTCCTGAACAGCCTGAGCGCTGCGCGGTCGCACATCAACGTCACCTGGCAGAGCTTTGCGAGCTACGTGCGGCACGGCTCCGCCACGCCCACGGCGCTCGACAACCTGATCAGCGAGGTCATCGGTGACGGGGAGAAGATGCAGATCGACCTGTACCAGGTGGCCAACACACTGGTGACGGACAGCGCGCTGATGACGGACCGGCGCGGGCTGCTGGACGTGTGGGTGAACTACTCGCTGCAGAGCATGAAGGCGGGGCCGCCGAGCGACGAAACGGTGTGGCAGTGGTACCAGTACCTGGAGAACCTGCTGATGAAGATGCTCCAGGACCTGCACCGGGGGATGATCCTGGTCGTCAACGCGGCGATCGCGCAGGAGTGCAGGAAAGTGTGCAGGGACCCGTCCCGGCCCGGGTGCCACGACTGCATCATGAACCAGCCGGGCACCGCCGGCCTGGACTACCTGGTGGACCCCTACCGCGAGCTGCTGGTGGCGGTCACCGGGGCTTTCCGCCAGAGCGTGAACCGCTTCGTGCTGGCGTGCTACGACCCGATGGTGTTCGCGCCGCGGCCGCGGTTCGTGGGGCAGGACGTGCTGGACCGGATCATGGCGCGGGTGGACCTGCTGGTGTGGCTGACGCTGCGCCAGCCGTCGTCGCCGGCGGACCCGGGCATCATGGTGCGGCGGTTCCTGCGCCCCGGGCAGCTCGCGGGCGCTTCGCTCACGCCACCGGGCCTGGCGCCGCAGCAGGGAAAGGTGCTCGAGCCGCAGGCCTTCTTCAGGGGCGGACTGGGGATGTCCAACTGGTACAAGGTGCCGGACTTCACCGACGACGCGCAGACGGCGCTGGCGGACTTCGACAAGAGCGACGTGCAGACGGTGGAGTACCACTGGGCGTGGCCGGCGCAGCCGCCCGCGGGCAAGCCGCTGGCCGGGTCCGGCCTCTTCTCGCGGGTGGTGCCCCGCTACTACGACACCAGCACGCTGGAGCCCGCGTCGAGCCGTGGCGACGGCACGGTCCTGCTCGCCGCCTTCACGGACCCCACGGGTATCCTGGAGTCGCCGCTGTTCACCAGCCAGAAGGGCACCGACCCGTCGGAAGCGGGGTGGGGGTACAACCTGGTCAAGTCGGACGGCTTCAAGAGCTCGCTGCTGGAGACGTCGCACTCGCTGGAGGGATCGCCGCACCGCATGCACTGCCAGGTGGCGGTGGAGTACGGCGAGGTGGACCAGCGCATGACGCGGCAGGTGACGTACGCGGGGAAGAACACGACGATCGCGCTGGTGGCCACGGGGTCGTACGCCGCCACCGTCTGGCCGCTCCAGGGGACCTCGGAGACCGGCCAGCCTACGGCGGCGAACAAGAACGGCCCCGTGCAGCTCAAGCTGACCACCTACACGCTGGACGGCAGCGACCAGAACGACAAGAAGGACCACACCGCCACCGGCCACATCCCCGTGGACAAGAACGGGAAAGCCAGGGGTGACCTGGCCGACAGGACGCACACGGACGTCCAGCTCCGCCGGGGCAGGACGACGGTGATCCGCCTGAAGTCGTACTTCTACCACGGCACCACGCAGTCGCAGACGTGGAAGCCGACGGTGAGCCTGGCCGTGGACGTGGACGGACTGCGCCTTGCCTGGCCGCAGCCCGTCCCCAACCCCGATGCC
Organism: Longimicrobium sp.; assembly: GCA_035715345.1. Lineage (GTDB taxonomy): Bacteria > Gemmatimonadota > Gemmatimonadetes > Longimicrobiales > Longimicrobiaceae > Longimicrobium. The sequence continues at coordinate 11,669 of DASTLD010000248.1, read as the reverse complement.
CCGTGAGGTAAAACCGAAGTCACGCAGGGGACGCGGAGGAAAACGGAGAGCCGCGGAGGAACCTCGTGCAGTTCCTCCGCGGCTCTCTTTCCAACCTCTCCGTTCTTCCTCTGCGTGAGGCAGTTCCGCCGTTCAGCAGTGCTCGTCGAACGCGGAGACCAGGTCCCGGGCGATGTCCTCCGCGGACCGGCCCTCGATCTGGTGGCGCTCCAGCATGAACGCCACGTCGCCGTCCTTGAGCAGCGCGATGGAGGGCGACGACGGCGGATAGCCGTGGATGTACGCGCGCGCCGCCGCCGTGGCCTCCAGCTCCTGGCCCGCGAACACGGTGAACAGGCGCGGCGGCCTGCGCTCGTTCTCCAGCGCCATCGCCACGCCGGGGCGGGCCATGCGCGCCGCGCAGCCGCACATGGAGTTCACCACCAGCAGCGTGGGCTCGCTGGTGTCCGCCAGCGCCTGGTGCACGTCGTCCGGCGTCCTGAGCTCCTGCACGCCCAGGCGCGTCAGGTCCTCGCGCATGGGGCGGATCATCATCTCGGGGTACGGCATTCCTCTGTCCTCCAAACGGCCGGTTGAATCGCTCGCCGCGGATACGCCTCCGACGCGGCGCTGTCGCCGCATGGATCGTACACGGCGGGTTAGCCAGGACGCAATCCCCCGCCGCGTGGGAGGGTGGATTCACACCAGCACGCCCGCGGGCCACTGCTGCTGAGCGCACTCCGTTCCGTAGGCCAGGTTGGCGCGCATCGCGGCGGGGTCAAAGCCCAACGTTTCCCCGGCGAGCCGGCGCTGCGGCCGGATGATGCGGAGCGACACGGCCCGTTTGCCCACGAACGGGTTCACCGCGTTGGGAGGCGCGAAGGCGGCGTCGATCTGCTGCTGCGACAGCCCGTGGTCGCGCTGCAGCCGCAGCCGCACCTCGGCCAGGTACCGCACGGCCTGCGTGTAGAGCTGCGACGTGCGCACGTCGTTCTCGCCCACCTCCTCGGAAAGCAGGTCGATGGTGCGCTTGAGGACGCCCGCCAGGCGATCCAGGCGCTGCTCCGCCGGGCCACGCACCGCCGGCGCCAGCAGGATGCAGACAATGTCGGTGACCCCCGCGTCGATCGCGACCTGGATCGGGGCGTACTCGCGCACTCCGCCGTCGACGAACTCGGCCGGCGTGCCCTGCGGGATCGGCGTCGGCTGCATCAGCACCGGTATGCTCGCCGACGCCAGCATGGCGCGCATGAGGGTGTCGCGGTCCTGCACCCGCACGACGTCGCCGTTGCTCGGGACCGCGGCGGGGCCGGTCTGGAAGTAGACCAGGCGCCCGGTGCGCAGGTTGACCGTGGTCAGAAAGACCTGCTTGGGCGAGGCGCGGAGCGCGTTCCAGACCGCCTCGGTCACCTGGCCGCGGATACGATCGGCCAGCGGATCGGTGGTGGCGAATGAGCTGCTGACCAGTGCCGTCTCCTCCGGCTGCCGCGGGCGGATGATGTCGGCATCGCGGACGGTGGTGTATTCGCGCTCGAGGACGGGGAGCGCCGCGCGGCCCATCGCTGCCAGCAACGGGGTGATGAGGGCTCCCGTGCTGGTCCCGGCGAAGAGGTCGAACTCCATGCCGAGGGTCCCCATCAGGTGCTTGACCGCGCCCACGGCAAAGGCGCCTTTGGACCCGCCTCCGCTGATGACGAGGGCGATTCGCTGGGTCATGGCCGCGCCTCCGCGAACGGGTCCGGGTCGCGCCGGGGGAAGAGGAAGGGAAGCAGCACCTTCAGGTCCGTGCCGAAGGAGAAGAGCAGGGCGGTGTCCTCGCTCTCCCAGTCGTGTACCGCCCAGCTCCCGATCCGGATCATCCCGGCGTTCACCACCACCGAGCCGGCGGCGGGCGTACGTCCCTCCGTGCTCCACGCCTGCTCGGCGCCCACGAAGACGCCCCAGTGCGGCACGCGGAGGCGCAGCAGGCGCACCGAGACGCCCACACCGGCCGAGGCCTCCCACTGTGGGTTCAGGTAGCTCACGGCCAGCGCCGGCCCGACCCGGAAGGTACCCCCATCGCCGAGACCGGCGGAGGGGTTCAGCCGCGCGGAGAAGGTGTAGGGCGTAGGCTCGCCTGCGTCGAGGACGAGGCCCTGGGCCAGGTCGAGCGGCAGGAAACAGCGTCCGCTTCCGCCCCAGGGACAGGACTGTCCCGAGACGGCCAGTGGCACCAGCGCGAGCGCGCCGGCGAGAAGGAGGTCGCGAGGTCGCATGGTGGGTGGGCGTGGGAGGAGCAGGGTGCGATGGGTCAGGGGCCCTTAGTAGTGCAAGCGGCACGCCTCTGAACGGCCATTAACCGCAAGTGTGTGCGAGTGAATACGATGCGGACGACGGGCCCGAGTCGTACATGGGGATGCAGGGCGCGATACGGGGGCGGGTGCGCCCCAGGGCGAGGCGGCGAGTGGTCAGCCCGCGGCGGGCACCCAGGGCACGTCGCCGCGGCCGGCGCGGTGGTTGGCCAGCCGCGCGAGGGTGAACAGCAGGTCGGACAGGCGGTTGAGGTACACGATCCACTCCCGGCCCACGTGGACCTCGCGCGCCAGGGAGACGACGCGCCGCTCCGCGCGCCGGCAGACGGTGCGGGCCAGGTGCAGCGCCGCGGCCGCGGGCGTGCCGCCGGGCAGGATGAACGCCTTGAGCGGCTCCAGCTCCGCCTCCGCGCGGTCGATCCACGCCTCCAGCTCCTCCACGCGGCCGGCGGGGAGCGCAGGGATCCAGGGTGCCTCGCGGCCGCCGTCCTCCGGCGCGGGGGTGGCCAGGTTGGCGCCCACGGTGAACAGGTCCGCCTGCACCGCGCGCAGCCCGGCCACCAGCTCGTCCTGCCCCTCCGCCTCCAGGTGCGCCAGCGCGGCGCCCAGCACGGAGTTCAGCTCGTCCACGTCGCCGTAGGCCTCCACGCGGGCGTGGTCCTTGGGCACGCGCTGGCCGCCGAACAGGCCGGTCTCGCCGCGGTCGCCGGTGCGGGTGTAGATGCGCAGCGTCATGGGGCGGGCCCTCACCCTGCGTGCACCGCGGCGCGCGACTTCGTCGCGTCCGCGGTGCACGCGGTCCCTCTCCCCCGAACTGCGTGGGAGAGGGGGAAGTCGGTCGCTTGGCGCGGATTGCCGTTCATGCGTCAGGTCCGGTAAAGCCCTCCCCCGAAGTTGGGGGAGGGTTTGGGAAGGGGCCTCCGCCCTCGCGAGGCGGGTTCCGGCGCGCGCCGGACGGGGCGTGCGCGTCAGTTCAGCCGGTTCGGCGGCAGGTTGGGCTGCAGGACGGGGCCGCGCGGGGTGGCGCGCGGCGGGCCCTGCACGCCCAGGCCGTTCAGCGCGGCGTTGCCCAGGATCCACTCCAGCCACAGCAGCCGCCGCATCACCTTGCGCGGTGTCCACTCCTGGTTGTCCAGCACCAGGAGCTGCGCGCGCTTCTCGTCCGGCAGCATCGTGAGCGTCTGCACCACCAGCGCCATGGACGTGTCCAGCCGTGCCACCGTCTTCTCCGGCACCTCCGCCATGGGGCTGGCCCCCAGCCGGCTCAGCGTCCACCAGTGCATGCGCGCCAGCTCCTCGAGGTTCTCGCGCACCGTCTTTCCGTTGCCGGCCCGGCGCTCCAGGACGTCCTCGCGCTCGTGGCGGATGCGCGCCAGCAGGCGGCGGCGCATCTCGCCCAGACGCTGCAGGCCGCGCTCCACGTCCTGGCGCGTGAGCGGCTCCAGGTCGCAGTCGAAGATCACCGGCACCGGGTGGTCCGGCTCGGGCTCGTCCGCCAGCAGCCACTCGTCCACCGCCAGCTCGATCTCCTCGTCCTCGTCCGGCACCGGCTCGCCCGCCGAGTGGAAGAAGCGTATCCAGTCTCCCAGCTCCAGCTCCAGGTCCGCCACGGCCTCCTCCGCCGTCCAGCCGATGCCCGACGCGCCGGGGACGTTGAGCGCCCACGCCGACAGCCGCTTGCCCGGCGCCTGCTCCAGGCCCACGCTCACGCGCAACAGGTCCCGTCCCGTCGCCATCATGCGCCCACCGCCGGCTCCAGGATCTCCAGCGTGCCCCCGTCCGCGTCCAGCCGCGCGCGGACGCCCACGGGCAGGGTCCAGTTGTCGTCCACGTGGCCGAACGGGAAGCCCATCGCCACCGGGATGCCCGGGCCGCCCAGCGCCTCGCGCAGCACCTCCGCGGCGGTGGGATGGCCGTCCTTGCCCTCGTCCGGCACCTCGGTGATGCCGCCGACCGCGATGCCCGCCACCGCCTCCAGCACGCCCGCCAGGCGGAGCTGCGCGAGCATGCGGTCCAGCCGGTACGCGCTCTCGCCCACCTCCTCGATGAACAGGATCGCCCCCTCCGGCCGGAGCTGGTAGGGCGTGCCCATCGTGGCCGAGAGGAGCGACAGGTTGCCGCCGACCAGCCGCCCCTCCGCCGCGCCGCCGGCGATCGTCTCGACGCGCGCGTCCGCCGGGAGCGGCAGCACGCCGGCGGGCCCGGGGCGGGTCACGACGCGCAGGAAGGCGTCCAGGGCGAAGGGCGGGAACTCCGGGGTGTGGGGATGCGGGCCGTGGAAGGAGACCACGCCCGCGCGCTGCGCCGCCAGGTGCACGGCGGTGTTGTCGCTGAAGCCGATCAGGGCGCGGGGGCGATCGGCCAGCGCGCGCCAGTCCACCGCGTCCAGGATGCGCATGCCGCCGTATCCGCCGCGCAGGAACCAGACGGCGTCGATGGTGGGATCGCGCAGCGCGGCGTTGAAGTCGGCCGCGCGCTCGGCGTCCGTGCCGGACAGGTAGCCGCATCGCCCGCGGCAGTGGCGGCCCGGCACCGGCTCCCACCCCAGCGACGCGACGCGGGCGACGGCACGGTCCACGCCGCCCTCCGGCAGCGGCCCGGCGGCGGCCACCAGCGCGACGCGCGCGCCGGGGCGGAGGGCGGGCGGGCGGATCACGGCGCCGCCCTCCAGCGCGGGCCGGGCAGCAGCAGCGCCGCCGCGCCCAGCGCCAGCACGGCCGTGGCCAGGTACGGCGCCTCCATCCCCAGCCGCGCGTACAGGACGCCGCTGGCCAGCGCCCCCAGCACCCGCGCCAGCGACGAGACGGACGCGGACGCGCCGAAGATGCGCCCCTGGCCCAGCGCGCCGCCGCCGTGGTGCGACATCATCGCGGCCACCGGCGGCAGCATGGTGCCGCGCCCGAAGGCAAACGCGGCCAGCGCCGCTGCCGCCAGCGCCAGCGTCGGGGCCGCCGCGAGCGCCAGCATCGACGCCACGATCAGCGCGAAGCCGAGCAGCGCCGTCCGCCGCTCGCCCAAGCGCCGCACCAGCACGCCCACCAGGCCGCCCTGCGCGATGGCCGCGACGGCGCCCATCATGGCGAAGCCGTATCCCACCATTTCCTGCGTCAGCTCCCAGCGGGCCCTGGCCCACAGGGCGAGCGTGGCCTCCATCGCGGCCAGCCCGGCGGTGCCCAGGAAGAGCGTGGCGTACAGCGCCTTGAGCCCCGCGTCCGCGTCCCGCAGCGCGCGCAGCCCCGCTCGGATGCCGGCGCCCGGCGGTGCGCGGCGCTCCGCGGGCGGCAGCGACTCGGGGAGCACGGTGAGCTGGAGCAGCAGGTTCGCCAGCGCTATGCCCGCGCCGGCGTAGAACGGCGCCGCGGGCCCCAGCCGCGTCAGCGCGCCGCCCAGCGCCGGGCCTACCACGAACGCCAGCGCGAACGCCGCGCCCACGAGGCCCATGCCGCGCGCGCGCCGCTCCGGCGTGGTCACGTCGGCGATGTAGGCCTGCGCCACGCCCACGCTGGCGCCCACGGCCCCGTTCAGCGCGCGGGCCACGAACAGCACCGCCAGCGAGCCCGCGATGCCGAAGCCGAGGAACGAAAGCGCCGCGCCCAGTGTGCCCGCCAGCAGCACCGGCCTGCGGCCCACGCGATCGGAGAGCCGGCCCCACCACGGCGCCAGCGCGAACTGCATCAGCGAGTAGACCGCCACCAGCGCCGTCACCGCCTCCGGCCCCGCGCCGAAGCCCTGCGCGTACAGCGGCAGCATGGGGAACACGGTCGCGAAGGCGAGCGCGTCCAGGAACACGCTCAGGAAGATCAGCCCCAGCGGCGAGCGCGTTGCCGCTGTTGCGGGCGCGGCCCGGTCCGCCGGCGCGGTCGTGGGGGCGGAAAGGGGTGCGGTGACGGTTCTGCTCACGGGTCCTGCGTTCTCGCGGGTGCTCCGGAATGGGCGAGCGGGGCCGCGCACTTCCAGGATCGCCGTTCCATCGGTGGTTTTCGGGCCGGGAAGATACCCCCGCCGCCGCGGGTGGGCAACGCGCGGAAGCGGCGCCGCCGCCGCGGGTTGCGGGGCGGCGCGGGCGGCTGGCCCGGCTTCCGCGTACATTGCGCGCGGACCCCACGCGAGCGGAGAGAGGGAGATGGCGGACGAATCACGGATCGAGGCGCTGAAGAAGCTGGTGCAGAGTACGCCGGACGACCCGCGGCCGCGGTTCGGGCTGGCGCTGGAGTACGAGAAGGCGGGGCGGTGGGAGGACGTGGTGGAGACGCTGCGCGACTACCTCTCGCGCGCGGAGGACGAGGGCAACGCGTACGGGCGGCTGGGCGCCGCGTTGCGCCGCCTGGGCCGCGACGAGGAGGCGAAGGCCGCGTACCGCAAGGGCGCGGAGGTGGCCTACCGCCACGCGCACCCCACCATGGCGGTGGAGTTCGAGGAGATCCTCGAGAACTGGTAGGGACGGGCGGGCGTACACCGCCGCCGAGAGCAGACATCCGCGCAAGGGCGGCGCCCCCACCCGCTCGCTCAGGCTCGCACCCTCCCCCAAGTCTGGGGGAGGGTCACTGCTGTCCGGCTAAGCCTTGCGCCGGCACGGCGTAAATCAATGCATAACATATAATTACGAGGATTGCTCAGCCGCGCCGATTTGAACTCGCGCTCGTCTTCACCGCATCCTGTGCGCGGACCCCACGCCCAGGAGACTCAATGAACGAGGGAAGTACCATCTTCGCGCAGTTGCTCGCTCATGCATCCCGCGACGCGCTCGACCGCTGCATCCGCCGCTACAATGGCAACGCCCGCATCCGCAGCTTCTCCTGCCGCGACCAGTTCCTCACGATGGTCTTTGCCCAGCTCACCTACCGCGAAAGCCTGCGCGACATCGAGGCATGTCTCGGCGCGGTTCCCGAGCGGACCACATGGGCATCCGCGGCACCGTCTCACGCAGCACCCTCGCGGACGCGAACGAGCGGCGAAACTGGCGCATCTACGCCGATTACGCCCAGGTGCTCATCACCGAAGCCCGCCGGCTATACGCCGGCGACCCGCTCGATCTCCACCTCAAGCAGACCGTCTACGCACTCGACTCCAGCACCATTGAACTCTGCCTTGCGCTCTTCCCCTGGGCCAGAGTGGAGCAGGCGGGTGCTTCGGTGAAGCTACACACGCTCCTGGACCTGCGGGGCAGCATCCCCGCCTTTGCTCACGTCAGCGGCGGCCGCTTCTCCGACGTCAACGTCCTGGATGCGCTCCCCGTTGAGCCCGGCGCGATCTACGTGATGGACCGGGCCTACAGCAGCTTCAAACACCTGTACCGGCTGCAGGAGGGCAAGGCGACCTTTGTCGTGCGGGCGAAGAAAAGGCTTCGCCTGCGCCGCATCTACTCTCACCCCGTGGACCGCTCCACAGGGCTCGTCTGTGACCAGACCGTCGTTCCAGTGGGTGTGCAGACGTCGATTCACTACCCGATCAAGCTGCGCAGAATCCGCTACACCGACCTGACGACCAAGCGCCGCTACGCCTTTCTCACCAACGACTTCTCACTCCCGGCGCTCACCATCACCCGGCTCTACAGAGCGCGGTGGCGCATCGAGCTGTTCTTCAAGTGGATCAAGCAGCACCTGCGCATCAAGATCTTCTACGGCAGGAGCCCCAACGCCGTCCAGACACAGATCTGGATCGCCATCTGCGCCTACCTCCTCGTCGCCATCGTCCGCAAACGCCTCGGTATCAACCGCGATCTCTACACTTTGCTACAGATTCTCAGCGTCTCGCTCTTCGAGAAAACCCAGCTAGTGCTTACTCTTTCGTCACCAGATTACAAATCCTCAACTAAAGCTGGTTGTAACCAGTTGCCACTGTTCGACTTATAAGCCGGACAGCAGTGGGGGGAGGGTTGTTGGTCTGTGCGCGCGGAAAAGTTCTCCCCCTCTCCACGCGCCGCGCGCACCAGCGGGTGCGTCGCGCGGCGGACCCGTCGCGGCGCGGGGGGAGGGGGCCGGGGGGTGGGGCACCCCGCGGAGCACCGTCCCGCGCTGTCATCGTGCACGCACGGTAGATGGCCCGCCGGACTCACGCAGACCGACGCAGCGCGCAGACCCGTACCTACCCGATCAGCACCTCGCGGCGGGTGCGGATCACGGTCTCGATCTCGAAGGCGATGGCCTCCGCGGAGCGGCCCTCGGCGGGGGTGGAGAGGTCCGCCAGGCGGTAGAGCGGCTCGCGCTGCGCCAGCATGGCCGCGATCATCGACGCCGGGTCCGGATGGTCGCGGAAGGGGCGGTCGATGTCGTCGGCACGCAGGCGGCGCACGGTCTCGTCCACCGACACGCGCAGCCACACGGACAGCGTCCGCGACCCCAGCACGTCCAGCAGCTCCGGCCGCGTGATCCACCCGCCGCCCGGCGCCAGCACCACCCACGGCCGCTCCGCCGCCTCGCGCGTCAGCGCGGCCTCGCGCTCGCGGAAGGCTTCCTCCCCCTCCGCCGCGATCACCTCCTTGACGGTGCGCCCCTCGCGGCGTTCTATCTCCACGTCGAAGTCAAGGAACTCCCACTCCAGCCGCCGCGCCAGCGCCTGCCCCACGGTGCTCTTGCCCGAGGTCATGTATCCCAGCAGCACCACGCGCTCGATGACCAGCGCGGGGGGCGGTCCACTTTCCGGCACGGCAGGCTCCAGGCAGATGGATTCGTAGCGATGGACGGGCGGCGGCCCCGCGCAGGTTGCGGACCGGCCGCCCCGGCACCGAATATACTCCGAACTGAACGCCGTCGACGGGCTGCACCTCCCGCTCCCGCCCGGCGCAGACCTCTGAAGAAGCTCTCCGTCACCTGATGGCCGTCATCACCCCGCAGCAGCGCGAACGCATCGTCGCCCGCTCCATCGAGGAGGAGATGCGCGAGTCGTTCATCGACTACTCGATGAGCGTCATCGTGCAGCGCGCCCTGCCCGACGTTCGCGACGGGCTCAAGCCCGTGCACCGCCGCATCCTGTACGCCATGCAGGAGGCCGGTCTCATCCCCACGCGGCCGTACAAGAAGAGCGCGACGGTGGTGGGCGACGTGCTGGGCAAGTACCACCCGCACGGCGACCAGTCCGTTTACGACGCGCTCGTGCGCATGGTGCAGGACTTCGCGCTGCGCTACCCGCTGGTGGACGGGCAGGGCAACTTCGGCAGCATCGACGGCGACAGCCCCGCGGCCTACCGCTACACGGAAGCGCGCCTGTCGCCGCTGGCCACGGAGATGCTGGCGGACATCGAGAAGGACACCGTCGCCTTCAGCCCCAACTTCGACGACCGGCTGCGCGAGCCGCAGGTGCTGCCGGCCGCCGTGCCCAACCTGCTGGTCAACGGCTCCAGCGGCATCGCGGTGGGCATGAGCACCAACGTGCCGCCGCACAACCTGGCGGAGGTCGTGGCCGCCACGGTCCACCTGCTGGACCACCCGGAGTGCTCGCTGGACGACCTGATGGCGCACCTGCCGGGGCCGGACTTTCCCACCGGCGCGCTGGTGGTGGGCACGCAGGGCATCCGCGACGCGTACGCCACCGGCCGCGGCCGCGTGGTCATGAAGGCACGCGCCTACCGCGAGTCGCGGCGGGGGGGCAAGGAACAGCTCGTCATCAGCGAGATCCCGTACGGCACCAACAAGTCGCGCATCCTGGAGCAGATCGCGGAATTGACCCGCGCCGGCAAGCTGGGCGACATCGCGGACCTGCGCGACGAGAGCGACCGCGAGGGCATCCGCGTGGTCATCGAGCTCAAGCGTGGCGCGGACGCGGCCAAGGTGATGGAGAAGCTGTACAAGTGGACGGCGCTCCAGACCACCTTCGGCGTCATCTCGCTGGCGCTGGACAACGGCGTGCCGCGCGAGTTCCCGCTCAAGACCATCCTGGAGCGCTTCCGCGAGCACCGCATCCAGGTGGTCGTCCGCCGCTCGCGCTGGGAGCTGGGCCGCGCCCGCGACGAGGCGCACGTGCTCCAGGGCCTGCTGATCGCCCTGAAGCGGATCGACCAGGTCATCGCCATCATCCGCGGCAGCCGCAACCGCGAGACGGCCGCGCGCAAGCTGGAGAAGGAGCTGAAGCTGTCCGAGCGGCAGGCGGAAGCCATCCTGGCCATGCGCCTGAGCCGCCTGACGCAGCTGGAGACGAAGGAGCTCAGGGAGCGGCTGGAGGAGCTGGAGGCGCGCATCGGCGAGCTGGAGGCGCTGCTGGCCAGCCCGGAGCGGCAGATCGCCGTCGTCCGCGCGGAGCTGCTGGCGCTCGCCGGCACCTACGGCGACCCGCGCCGCACCACCATCCTGGAGAGCGAGAAGTCGGTGCGCCTGCAGGACATGCTGGCGGTGGAAGAGGTGGTGGTGATGCTGACGCGCGAGGGATACGTGCGGCAGGTGCCCATGCCCGTCTACCAGCGCGGCGTGGCCTCCGGGCGCGGGATGCAGATGGAGGGCGACGGCAGCGACTTCCTGGAGCGCGTGCTGGTGGCGGCCACGGACGATACGCTGCTGGCGTTCACCGCGGACGGGCGGGCGTACGGCACCGGCGTGCGCGATCTGCCGGAGGCGGGGCTGACCACGCGCGGCAAGCGGCTGCACGCCGTCCTCGATCTCCCCAAGCAGGCCGAGGTGGTGGAGGTGCACCTGGTCAGCGAGTTCCGCGAAGACCGCACGCTGCTCTTCGCGACGGCGGAGGGCACGGTCAAGCGCACCACGCTGGACCAGTTCGCCAGGCCGCGGGCGGGCGGCGTGGAGGCCATCTCCCTGCGCTCCGGCGACCGGCTGGCGTTCGTGGCCGTCACCGACGGCGAGAGCGAGATCGTGCTGGCCGGGCGCGGCGGGCGGGCCATCCGCTTCCCGGAGACCGACGTGCCGGTGATGGGGCGCGCCACCCAGGGCGTGCGGGGGATGAAGCTGGACCGGGGCGAGAAGCTGGGGGGGATGGTGATCAGCCGCGGCGGCACGGAGCTGTGCGCGGTGACGGCGCGCGGCCAGGCCAAGCGCGTCGCGGCCGACGAGCTGCCGCTGCAGAAGCGCGACGGCAAGGGCGCGCTGCTGGTGCCCGGCGGCAAGGAGTACGGCGACCTGGTGGGCCTCCGCGAGAGCATGCCCGGGCAGGACCTGGCCGCCCTCACCACCGCCGGACGGCGCCTGCGCGTGCGCCGCGACGAGGTGCCCGCCCTGCCGCGCGAGGCGGCCCCCGTCCCCTTCGGCGACCTGGCGAAGTCGGACCGCATCACCCTGGTGACGCCCATCGCCGAGCGCGACACCGGCACCCCCGGCGAGTCCCCGCCCCCCGCGCCGCCCCCCCTCACCCGCGGCGATACGGAGCCCGCGGGGGAGATGGAGGTCGTCGTCACGCTGGAGCCCCCGCCCGCGGCGGAGCCGGAGCCGTAGTCCCAACCCGCGGAGGCGCCGGAGC
>DASTLD010000247.1:0-6560 GCA_035715345.1 Longimicrobium sp. | reverse complement strand
CCTCCACCAGCGCCGCCTCCATCCCCACGGCGATGCGCGTGTGCAGCCCGAACACCCGCTCCGCCGCGTGGCAGAAGGGGAGGAACGAGAGCGCCGTGTCGTCCCCGTGCAGCCCCAGCGTCTCCGCGATGGAGGCGGCGGACGCGAGCAGGTAGCGATGGGTGAGGACCGCCCCGCGCGGCTCGCCTGTGGAGCCGGAGGTGTAGATGAGCACGGCCGCATCGTCCGCGCGCGCCGCGGCCGCGCGCCGCTCCACCTCCGCCGCGCCCGAGGCGCCGCCCATCGCCAGCCACGCATCCCACGCGATGGTTCCATCGCCCGCCTCCGGCGCGATCACCGTCCGCAGGACGGGGAGGCGATCGCGTACCGCCATCACCTTCGCGAGCTGCTCCGCCGTGTCGGCGACGACGGTCGTGGCGCCGCTGTCGGCCAGGACGCGGTGCACCTGCTCCGGCGCGCTGGTGGGATACACGCCCACGGACAGCCCGCCCGCCAGCAGCACGCCCAGGTCCGCGACCGGCCAGGCGATGCGGTTCCCCGCCAGGATCGCGACCGCCTCGCCCGGGCGGTGGCCGTCGGCGACCAGCGCGGCCGCGAACGCGCGCGCCTGCCCCGCCCACTGCGCCCACGACAGCGTCTCGTCGCGCGCGGCGCCGCCGGCGGCCAGCACGTGGAGCGCGGGGCGGTCGCCCAGGCGGCGCGCCTGCGCCAGGAAGACGGCGGCGGCGGTGTCAGCCATGCCGCGCCCCGTTCCGCGTCCAGCGCAGCGCCACGCACCCCATGGACAGCCCCGCGCCGGAGCCGGTGAGCACCACCAGGTCGCCGGGGTGCAGGCGGCCGGCGCGGGCGGCGTCGTCCAGCGCCATGGGCAGGCAGGCGGAGCCGGTGTAGCCCCACTTGTCCATCACCGTGTGCGCCTTCTCCATCGGCTGGCCCAGGCCCGCCATCACCGCCTCGATGGTGCTGCGGTTGACCTGCGTCCACAGCCACAGGTCCACGTCCGGCACCTCGCTGCCGATGCGCCCCAGCACGGAGCGGACGATGCGCGGCCACCCCTCCTCGTTGACCTCCCTGGGATACTTGCGCACGAAGCGCAGGCGGTTGCGGTAGCCGTCGTCCAGCACTTCGTGGGTGATGGGCTCCGCCGTGCCGCCCGCGAACACGCCCATCCCGTCCGACAGCGACCCGTCCGCCGCCAGCTCGGACGCCAGGATGCCGGGCTGCTCCGACGCCTCCAGCACCACCGCCCCGGCGCCGTCCGCGAAGATCGTCACCGTCTTCTTGTCCGCGGGATCGAGGTATTTCGACATGGCGTAGACGGCGACCACGAGCACGCGGCGGTAGCGCTCGTCCGCGCGCAGGTACTTCCACGCCGTGTCGAGCGCCGTCGCGAAGCCCGCGCAGGCGCTGTTGACGTCGAAGGTGCCCGCGTCCGCCCGCATGCCCAGCCGCCCGTGCAGCACGGACGACGTGGCGGGCGATACGTACTCCGGCGTGTCGGTGGAGACGATCAGCAGGTCCACGTCCGCGGGGGTGATGCCCGCGGCGTCGAGGGCGCGGCGGGCGGCGTGCTCGGCCAGGTCCGCGGTGGACTGGCCCGGCGCGCACCACCGGCGCTCGCGGATGCCGAGCGTGCCGCTCACGAACGCGTCCACGTCCTCCCCGAGCGTCTCGGAGAGCTGGGCGTTGGTGACGACGCGCTCCGGCACGTAGGAGCCGGTCCCGGTGATGGTCGCGTTGCGCAAGACGAAGTGCGTGAGTGCGTGAGTGCGAAAGTGCGAAAGTGCCGCGGTTGCTGGCTGTAACCTGTAACCTGTCCCCTGTAACCTTCAGTCCCCGGCCGGCCCCGTCGTCCCCCGCGCCACCAGCTTCACCGGCAGCGGCCGCCCGGCGCGCGGGAGCGATGCCTCGTCGTCGAGCTGGCGCAGCAGCAGGCGGGCGGCGCGGGCGCCCAGCTCGCGGGCGGGCACGCGGACGGTGGTCAGCTCGGGGGTCAGCACGCGCGCCAGCTCCACGTCGTCGCAGCCCACGATGGACATCTCCCCCGGCACCGCGACACCCGCGGCCAGGCAGGCCTTGAGCGCCCCCGCCGCCAGTAGGTCGTTGCCACAGAACACCGCCGTCGGCCGCTCGCCCCCGCGCAGGGCCAGCAGCGCGCGCATGGCCTCCATCCCCCCGCCCACCGACGGCGCCACGCGCCGCAGCCGTGCCGAGGGGAGCGGCAGGCCCGCGTCGCGCAGCGCCTGGAAGAACCCGCGCTCGCGCATCCGGAACCCGTGCGCGTCGGTGGCGGGGCCCATGAACGCCAGCCGCGTGTGCCCCAGGGCCATCAGGTGCTCCGCGGCCAGCCGCCCCGCCGCGGGCGCGTCGCTGGCCACGCCGGGCCAACGCTCGGACGGCTCGTCCACCAGCACCACCTTCAGGTCCGCCAGGGCACCCTCCGGCAGCGCGCTGGCGCCGAAGCCGTCCAGGATGACCCCGTCCACCTGCCGCGCCCGCAGCGCCTCCAGGTGCCGCGCCGGCGTGGTCTCGCGCACGTCGCCGGGCAAAACCGCGTATCCCGCCTCCGCCGCCACGCGCTGCACGCCGGTCACCAGCTCCAGGAAGAACGGGTTGGAGAGGTCCGGCACTACCACGCCCAGCGCGAACGACCGGCGCCGCACCAGCCCGCGGGCCATGAGGTTGGGGCGATAGCCCAGCTCCGCCGCCGCCCGCGCCACCCGCTCCCGCGTGGCCGCGGAGACGCGCGCCCGCGGGTTGCCGCCCAGCACCAGCGACACCGTGGCCTGCGACACGCCCGCCCGCCGGGCGACGTCATGCGTGGTGATCGGGCGGGCGTTGGGAGAGGATGCCATGGTGATACGTATTAGCTAATACGTATTGGCATCGCGCGCAAGAGATTTGTTCGCGGGGTTGACGAAGGAGGGGATCAGCGGGCGGGCAGGACGTACCGGGCGACGCCGCCGTCCGCGTCCACCTCCAGCACGGTGTTGACCATGTCGAGTGGCGGATCGGCCGCGGTGATCGCGTTGAGCGCGGCAGAGAAAAGCGCGACCTGCTCCGCCCGCCGGACGTTCACCAGGAGGGCGATGATGCCCGGGTGCACCTCCGTCCGCGCGATCATCGGGCGGAAGTCGCGCCAGTTGTTGGTGACGAAGGTCAGGTCCTCGTCCAGCAGGCGGGCCAGGAGCTGGGGGTCGGCCAGCGAGCCCCAGCCGCGGCGGGTCACGTGATAGGCGTTGAATCCGAACGTGGCCGCCGTATCGACGAGCGCCGGCGACAGGCACTCGTCGATCAGGAGCTGGATCACGCCGCGCGCGGCTTGCGGCCGCGGGCGGGACGCGGGGTCTCCGTCTCGGCGTGCCAGGGCGCGCGCGGGCGGCGCCCGCGGCGCGGGTGCAGGCGCGCGTAGAGCAGCGCGGCTTCCAGCGCCTGCTCGCTCACCGCCGGGTAGTCCTCCGCCAGCTCCTCGCGCGAAGCGCCCTGGCGAACCAGATCCGCCAGCATGTGCACCGGAACGCGGGTGCCGCGCACGACCGGTTCTCCCGCGCGGACGTCGGGATCGACGCTGACCATGGCTTCGGCCTGGCGGATCATCTCCAGCCGCTCGCGCACGGCGCCGACGATGGCGGAAAGGTCGATGGACATGGGACCGATCGTGATCGTGGGGTGCTCCTGTCCCGACCGCACGGCACTGCGCAGCGTGCCGTAGACCTCCCGCTTGCCTTCGGCGGACAGCCAGCGCCCCAGCTCTCCCCGGCCGCGCAGGTACACGAGGTCCGCGTAGCCCAGCACGCGCACCCCTCCACCCAGGCCCATGGAGGACACCTCGTGCCGGTCGATGGCCTGCTCTACCGTCTTGCGGGAAAGCCGCGTCACGAACGCGGCCTCGATGGGGGTGACGCTGATCATCGTCGCGTCCCATGCGTCCACGGAAATCGGTGTCATAATTCCCTCCTCGTGTTGAGGAAAAATTAGCATCATCCGGAGGGTCAGGCAAGGCTGGGCATCGGGATGGGGCTCCTGTCTCGCACGGCAGAGGCTGGACGCACGGCGGCCCCCGGAGCAACGCTCCGGGGGCCGCCGTGCATCCGACTGCCCGCGCGTCAGGGCTTCCGGTCGTGCGGCGTGTGGGTCACGTCGACCTCGTGGCCGCAGAAGGTGCCCTTCACGGTGTGCGTGCGCGTCTGCGGGGTCCAGGTGGAGGTCAGGTCCACCGCGCAGGTGCCGCTGGCCCCCGTGGAGCGCGACCAGGTGAAGCCGCCCTTCTGCGTCGCGGTGCGCACCCCCGGCACCCCGGCGGCCCACGTCTGCTGCGACGTGAGCGCCACGTTGGGGTTGCCCGTCACGCTGATGGTGCCCGACCCGTTGCGCACGTTGATGGTGCACGCGTTGTCGGTGCGCGTGGCGGCGAAGGTGTGGCTGCCGTCGCGCGTGGCCGGGTCGTACACGAAGGTGGCCGTGCCCTGGACGGTGATGTTGCCGCTGACCGGGCAGGTGTGCGTGCGGGTGAAGGTCGTCGTGGTGGTGCCCGCCGCCGCGCCCTCTACCGGCGCCAGCGACAGGCTGGGCCCGCCGAAGCCGTCCAGCACGGCGCCGCTCAGCTCCTCCCAGACCGGGGCCAGGTTCTCCGCCTCGTCGCGGGTGATCTGCCGCGCGGTGTCGGTGGGCGAATCGCTGCAGGCGGCCAGCGCCAGCACGGCCAGCGCTGCGAGGGAGGTGCGTACCATGGCGTGCTCTCCGGATCGTGTGTGGAAGTGGCCGGGCGGTCGTCCCCGCGGCCGGTTTCGACACGTTCTACAGCGGCGCCCCGCGTTGCGTTTGGGCGGCCAGTGGGAGGACGCAAAATACACGCTTGACCACCGCGGCTGCCAGTGCTACGTTCGTAGCATAGTGCTACGGACGTAGCATACCCCTCCTGCCCGGCGTCCGCATGAACCGTGAAGCCTACCGCGACCTGACCCGCCGGGAGCGGCAGATCATGGACTCCGTCTACCGCCGCGGCTCCGCGACGGCGGCGGAAGTGCTCCAGGACCTGCCGGAGCCGCCCGGCTACTCCGCCGTGCGCGCCATGCTGCGCAAGCTGCAGGACAAGGGCTACCTCCGCTCCGCCCACGACGGGCCGCGCTACGTCTACTCCGCCGTCATTCCCCGCGACGAGGCGCGCGACTCCGCCCTGCAGCGCCTGGTGCGCACCTTCTTCGACGGCTCGCGGGCCAAGGCGGCGGCGGCGCTGCTGGACGCACAGGAGGGGCTGACGGACGACGAGCTGGCCGAGCTGGAGCAGATGATCCGCCACGCGAGGGAGTCGCGATGAACCCGCTGGACACGATGACGATGGACGGCGCCCTGCCTCCGCTGGCGGACCTGGCGGTCAAGGGCGCGGTGATCCTGGCCGCAGCCGCGTGCGCCGCCTGGATGCTGCGCCGCGCCTCCGCCTCCGCCCGCCACCTGGCCTGGGCGATGGGCTTCGCGGGGATGCTGGCGCTGCCGCTGCTGGGCGCGCTGCTGCCCGCGTGGCGCGTCCCCGTCCTCCCCGCGGCCGATGCCGCATCGCCCGCGTCGGCGGTGGCGCTGGATGCGCCGGCGGCCGCGGACCGGGCGGCGCCCGCCCCCGCGATTTCCATCGCCCCCGATGCACCGCCGGTGGATGCGCCGCACGGGCCGGGGCTCGCGGCGATCCTGCTGCTGGTGTGGGCGGCGGGCGCTGCGGTCGCGCTGGGCCGGCTGGCGGCCAGCGTGGCGCGCGTGCGGCGCGAGGGGCGGATCGCATTGCCTGTGCGCACCGGGCCGGCGGCGGCGCTGCTGGCCCGGCTGGCGCGGCGGATGGGCGTGTCGCGGCCCATCGAGCTGCTGGAGGGCGACGTGGACGCGATGCCGCTGACCTGGGGCATCCTCCGTCCCCGCATCCTGCTGCCGCGCGGGACGGAGGCGTGGCCGGACGGTCGGCTGGAGGCGGTGCTGCTGCACGAGCTGGCGCACGTGCGCCGCCGCGACTGCCTGGCGCAGGTGGCGGCGGAGGCCGCGTGCGTGCTGCACTGGTTCAACCCGCTGGCCTGGGCCGCGCTGCGCCGCCTGAAGCTGGAGAGCGAGCACGCCTGCGACGACCAGGTGCTGCTGGCCGGCGCCCCCGGCTGCGACTACGCGGACCACCTGCTGGACGTGGCCCGCGCGCTGCGCCCGGCGCGCCACATGGCCGTCGCCGCCGTGGCCATGGCGCGGCCCACGCAGCTCCGCACACGGCTGCAGGCGGTGCTGAGCGCGGACCGCCGGCGCGGGCCCGTGCCGCGGCGGCTGGCGGTGCCGGCGCTGCTGGTCGCCGCGCTGGGGGTGGCGGGCGTGGCGGCGCTGACGCCGGACTCCGCCATCGGCGCGCAGCCGGGGCTGGTGCCGCCGGCGGAGTGCCCGGCCACCGGCTCCCTCCAGCACCTCGACGAGGTCACGGGCGGCGTCTGGCGCGTCTCCTGGTCCAACGGCCGCGGCTGCGCCGGCGAGGCGCGCATCCACGAAGGCGTGCGCTTCGGCGCGGGCGGCATCGCGTCCGTGGAGCGCGGCGGCGA
>DASTLD010000246.1:0-4710 GCA_035715345.1 Longimicrobium sp. | reverse complement strand
TGATGGTGGCGTTTCCGCTCCCGCTCTCCGTAAAGGTCACGCACGCGCTGGTGGTGGAGAACCTGCGCGCGCTCGGCTTTCTGCGGCTGATGGCGGACGGGCGCGAGCTGCACCTGGACGACCTGCCGGAGGGGCTGGACCTCACGAAGGCCGGCCAGCTGCTGGTCATCGTGGACCGCCTGCGCGCGGACCCCGGCGACACGGCGCGGCTGGCGGACAGCCTGCAGACGGCGTTCACCGAAGGCGAGGGCGAGGCCATCGTCATCCCCGTGGGGCTGCCGCGGATGCGGTTCACCGAGCGCTTCCGCTGCCCGGACCACCCGGACATCGAGTTCCTGACGCCGTCGCCGCAGCTGTTCAGCTTCAACAACCCGTACGGCTCCTGCCCGGAGTGCACCGGCTTCGGCGCGGTGCTGCGCTTCGACGAGAGCCTCATCGTCTGCAACCCCGGCCGCTCGCTGGCGGAGGGGGCGGTGGACCCGTGGAGCAAGCCGCGCTACGACGGCCGCCGCGCCAAGCTGGCCGCCTTCGCCGCGCGGCAGGGCGTGTCCATGGACGCGCCGTGGACCGAGCTGCCGGAGCAGTTCCGCCGCGACGTCATCCACGGGACACGCGGCTTCCAGGGGGTGCTGGAGTTCTTCGAGGACCTGGAGGAGAAGCGCTACAAGCAGTACATCCGCGTCTTCATCCGCCAGTACCAGAGCGCGCGGGACTGCCCGGTGTGCGGCGGCGCCAAGCTGCGGCCGGAGACGCTGCGCATCCGCGTGGGCGGCCGGAACATCGCGGAGGTCGGCGCGCTGCCGCTGGGCCGCCTGCGCCCCTGGCTGTCCATGCTGCGCGAGGGCCGCACCGGCGAGCCCGGCTGCCCGGAGCCGCCGCTGGGCGAGCAGGAGCGCGGCATCGCGGAGACCATCCTCAAGGAGCTGGACGCCCGCGTGGGCTTCCTGGTGGACGTGGGGCTGGGATACCTGACGCTGGAGCGGCAGACGCGCACGCTCAGCGGCGGCGAGGCGCAGCGCATCACCCTGGCCAACGCGCTGGGATCGCGGCTGGTGGACACGCTCTACGTGCTGGACGAGCCGACGATCGGCCTGCATCCCGCCGACAACGACCGCCTGCTGCGCCTGCTGGTGCGCCTGCGCGAGCACGGCAACACGGTGCTGGTCGTGGAGCACGATCCCGAGGCGATGCGGCTGGCCGACCACCTGGTGGAGCTGGGGCCGGGCAGCGGCGAGCACGGGGGCCAGCTCATGTTCCAGGGCACGCTGCAGGAGCTGATGCGGTCGGACACGCTGACTGGGCGCTACCTGTCCGGCCGCGAGCGGATCGCCATCCCCCCCGCCCGCCGTCCCGTCGAGGGCCCGCGCCTGCGGCTGGAGGGGGCGCGCGAGCACAACCTGCGGGGCGACCCCGTCGTCTTTCCCCTGGGCGCGCTGACGGTGGTGACCGGCGTCTCCGGCTCGGGCAAGAGCACGCTGGTGCACGACGTCCTGTACCGCGCCGTGGAGCGCGAGCTGTCCGGCGGCGAGACTACCGCCAAGCGCCACATGGGCGAGACGGTGGGCGCCTACGACCGCCTGAGCGGCGTGGGCCTGCTGCGCGAGGTGGTGCTGGTGGACCAGAGCCCCATCGGCCGCACGCCGCGCTCCAATCCCGTGACCTACATCAAGGCGTACGACGAGGTGCGGCGCGTGTTCGCCTCGCTGCCGGAGTCGCGCAAGCGGGGGTTCGGGCCGGGGCACTACTCGTTCAACGTGGCCGGCGGCCGCTGCGAGGCGTGCAAGGGCGAGGGGCAGGTGCAGGTGGAGATGGTGTTCATGGCGGACGTGTTCGTGCCCTGCGAGATCTGCGGCGGCGCGCGCTTCCGCCCCGAGGTGCTGGAGGTCAGGTACCGAGGCCGCTCCATCCGCGACGTGCTGGAGATGACGGTGGACGAGGCCATCCGCTTCTTCCTGCACGAGGACCGGCTGGGCGAGACGCTGTGGCACCTGCAGCAGGTGGGGCTGGGATACCTGCGGCTGGGCCAGCCCGCGCCCACGCTCAGCGGCGGCGAGGCGCAGCGCATCAAGATCGCGCGCGAGCTGGCGATGGGGGCGCGGCGCGGCGGGCGCAAGCTGTACATCCTGGACGAGCCCACCACCGGGCTGCACATGGACGACATCCGCAAGCTGCTGCGCGTGCTGGGCGACCTGGCGGACGCGGGGCACACGGTGGTGCTGATCGAGCACAACCTGGACGTGATCAAGACCGCGGACTGGGTGGTGGACCTGGGCCCCGGCGCCGGGCCCGACGGCGGGCGCGTGGTGGCCATGGGCCGCCCGGAGGAGGTGGCGCGCGTGGAGGAGAGCCTCACCGGGCGCTGGCTGGCGCCCCTGCTGGACGGCGCGCTGGCGGCGTGACGGGGATTGGACGCGCGGGAGCGGGCCCAACGATCCGCGCGGGGTGCGTGTCCCGTTTCTTGCATCGACCAGCGGGGACACCCGCGCCGGACTGAACCTACCGAGGACCATGACCGCGACCATCCTCCTCGTCGAGGACAACGAGGACAATCGTACGATATACAGCACCATCCTGCGGCACTTCGGGCACGAGGTGGCGGAGGCCGCCAACGGCGAGGACGGAATCCGCCTGGCGCAGGAGCTGAACCCCGCCGTGATCCTGATGGACGTGGCCATGCCCGGCATCGACGGCTGGGAGGCCACGCGCCGCCTCAAGGCGGACCACCGCACCGCCAAGATCCCGGTGATCGCCCTGACGGCGCACGCCATGGCGGAGGACCGCCAGCGGGCTCAGGACGCCGGCTGCGAGAGCTACCTCTCCAAGCCCGTGGAGCCGCGCAAGGTGGTGGAAGAGGTGCAGCGGCTGCTGGACCGGTAACGACGGCACAGCTCCGTCGCGCCGTGCCGCCACCGGCGCGAAGGCCGGCGCCCCCACCCGCTCGCTTATGCTCGCACCCTCCCCCAAGTCTGGGGGAGGGTTGTTGCTTCTGTGAGGAACCCCGTGCCTTCGCACTCTCGCACTTTCGCACTCGCCGCGCGCGCTGTAGCGTCAGCGGCTCACACCGTCATCATCCTCAACGGAAAAGCATTCGGGCGATGGAGGTATTCAGCGAGGAGTGGTGCATCGCGTGCTGCGAGCGCCTGAACCAGCGCGAGAGCTACAGGCTGGCCGCGCGCGGGTGGGAGGGCGCCGCCGTGCTGGTGATGGCGGCCGATCCGGCGCACGGCATCTCCCACGACCGCGCGGTGTGGCTGGACGTGCACCACGGCGTCTGCCGCGGCACGCGCGTGGCCACCGCGCAGGACCTGGCCTCGGCGCAGTACGTCTTCCGCGCGGACGCCGCCCAGTGGAAGCGCCTGCTCTCCGGCGACCTGGACCCGGTGGGCGCGGTCATGCAGGGCAAGCTCAAGCTGGCCCGCGGCAACCTGTTCGCCCTGGCCAGGTACGCCGCCGCCGCGCGCGAGATGGTGCTGGCGGCGGGCGAGGTGGGCGGCACCTTTCCCACCGCGCGCTGAGCCGTGGCGGAGCCGCTGGGCCGGCGCGACCTGTTCCGCCTGCCGCTGCAGCGCGCGGCGGCGGTGCTGGAGCCGGTCGTGCCGCGGCCGCGCCCGGAGCCGGGGAGCGAGCCGGGCGCGCTGGCCTCGCACGCGGACGCGCGGCGGCCCACCATCACCGTCATCGCCTACGGCCCGCACGAGCTGACGGAGGCGCCGGTGGACGACCTGGAGCTGCTGCGAACCATGCGCGGCCGGTGGCCGGTGCTCTGGGTCAACGTGGACGGCGTGGCGCACGGCGAGACGCTTCGCGCCGTCGGCGAGGTGTTCGGCCTGCACCCGCTGGCGCTGGAGGACCTGGGCGACGTGCAGCAGCGCGCCAAGGTGGAGGAGTATCCCGACCACCTGTTCGTGGTGGCGCGCATGGCCCGCCTGGCACCGGATCTGGACCTGGAGCAGATCGGCATCTTCCTGGGCCGCGACTACGTGCTCACCTTCCAGGAGCGCCCGGGAGACCCGCTGGACACGCTGCGCCAGCGCATCCGCGCCAGCCGCGGCCGGCTGCGCACCGGCGGGCCGGACTACCTGGCCTACGCGGTGCTGGACGCCATCGTGGACCACTACTTTCCCGTGGCGGAGGCGTACGCGGACCGGCTGGACGCGCTGGAGGACGAGGTGCTGGGCCGCCCGTCGCGCGGCACCATGCCGCGCCTGCACGCGGTCAAGCGCGACCTGATGGCGCTGCGGCGCGCGGCCTGGCCCCTGCGCGACGCCCTGGCGGCGCTGGTGCGCGAGCCTGGCCCGCTGGTGTCGCCGGGGACGGTGGTGTACTTCCGCGACACGCAGGACCACGCGTTCCAGATCCTGGACCTGCTGGAGACCTACCGCGAGCTGGCGGGCTCGCTGACGGACCTGTACCTGGGCAACCAGGGCCGCCGCGCCAACGAGATCATGAAGGTGCTGACGGTGTTCGCGGCGCTGTTCATCCCGCTGGGCTTCATCACCGGCGTGTACGGGATGAACGTGCCCGTGCCGCCCGGCTGGTGGTGGACGCTGTCCGCCGCGCTGGGGGCGATGGCCGCCACCGCGCTGCTGCTCCTGCTCTGGTTCGCCCGCAAGCGCTGGCTGGGCGACGACGGGTGACAGAGTGCGAAAGTGCGAAAGTGCGAAAGTGCGTAGGACCGGGGAGGATGGCGGGCTGCCTCTCGGGCGGCGG
>DASTLD010000245.1:0-3050 GCA_035715345.1 Longimicrobium sp. | reverse complement strand
CCGCGGTCCTCGCGGCGCGGGCCGCCGGGGCCGGCGGTGCGGCGCTGGCGGTCGTAGTCCACCCGCAGCGCGCGGCCGCGCATGGTGGTGCCGTTCAGCGACTGGATGACCCGCTCCGCCGCGTCCGACGGCACCTCCACGATGGAGAAGGTGTCGCGGATGTCGATCTTGCCGATGGCGCTGCCCGGCAGGTCCGCCTCGCCCGCGATGGCGCCCACCAGGTCGCTGGCGCGCACGCCGTCGCGCTCGCCCACGCTCACGAACAGGCGCGCGATGGCGGACGGCGGCGGGCCCGCGTCCACCGAGCCCACCGCGGGCGCGCGTGTGGTGCGGGGCACGCGCGGCGCGGGGGCGGCGCCCGGCTCCGGCGGCGGCGGTGCCTTGCGGCGCAGCAGCGCGGACGCGGCGGCCGCCACCTCGATGGGCGTGAAGTCCTCGAACAGCGGCTCCAGGATCAGCATCTGCGCGGCCAGGTCCTCCTCGCGGATGGCGCGGCGCAGCTGCCCCCGGTACCCGCGCAGCTCCGCGGCCGACGGCGAGGGCTCCTCGCCCGCGATGCCGGCGGGCTGCGCCTGGAAGCCCGCGCGCTTGGCGATCTGCCGCAGGTGCGCCAGCTCGCGCGGCTCCACCAGCACGAAGCCGGTGAACTCGCCGCTGTGCCGCGCCCGCAGCGTCTCCTCGTCCGGCGGCACGTCGAAGCTGATCGCGGTCCCGGCGGCGCTGCCCTCCTCGTCGTCGTCCTCGCCGTGCGCGCCGACCACGGCCACGTCCACGTCGGGGTCGTCCGCGTCGCCCACGGCAAAGCCGCGCAGCGCCAGGGCCTCCGCCACCTGCGCGGCGCGCTCGTCCGTGCGGCAGTAGAGCACCGGCGCCGCGTCGTCGCCGCCGCCGCCCAGCAGGCGCGCGGCCACGTTCACCTTGTCGCGCTCGTTGACCGGCACGTAGCCGACGATGCCGGCCGCCGCCACCTCCTCCGCCTGGTCCTCCAGCGCCGCCTCCGCCGGGTAGCGCATGGCGCGCTTGACGCGGCGGCTGACCAGGTCCTCCACCCCCTCGCTGGACTCCGCGGTCACCACCACGCGCTGCGCGTCGCGGGGCACGTGGTCGAACAGCGTCTCCAGCGCCTCCCATCCCCCCAGCGCGCTGATCTCCGACGCGCCGTCCACCACCACGGCCTCCACCCCCTCCAGCTTGACGCCGGAGGTGCGCACCGCCTCCAGCACCTCGCCCGGCGTGGCCACGAGCACGTCCGCCTGGCCCGCGGGCGTCCCCCATCCCCCGCCCGACCCGGCGACGGTCAGGTCCAGCGCGTGGGCGTAGGGCACCAGCTCCAGCGCCGTCCGCGCGGCGTCCTCGCCCGACGGGCGCAGCACCAGCAGGCGCGTGCCCGGGGGCGTGGTCTCGCCGCCCTCGTCCCCCTCGCCCCCGCCGCCTTCCGGCTCGGCGCGGGGCTTGAGGCGGTCCAGCACGCCCAGGCCGTAGGCCAGCGTGCGGCCGGCGCCACTGCTGGCGCGGGCCACCAGGTTGCCCTCGCGCCGCAGCACGGGAATGGCCGCCGCCTGCAGGGCGGTGGGCCGGTCGAGTCCCTCGTCTTCCAACGCGCGGAGCAGCGGCTCGCGCAGCCCCAGGTCCTGGAAAGAAGCCATGTACGTTCCGTCCGTCGGTGGAGTCCGTCCCGCGTGCCGGATTCGCGGCACGGGGCGGCGCTCCCGCAAGTAGTCTGCCCGCCACGGCGCCATACGGCGCTTGACCCCGCGCCGGGCGCCGGGTATGGTCCCGCGCCTTCCCCATCACCCGCTCGTTTCAAACGCCGCCGCATGACGAACCCGATCGCGGACGCGCGCGGGCCCCTGGCCGGGCTGCGCGTCCTGGACCTGACCCGCGTGCTGGCCGGGCCGCTCTGCACCATGGTGCTGGGCGACCTGGGGGCGGACGTGGTCAAGATAGAGCGCCCGGGCGGCGGCGACGATACCCGCGCCTGGGGCCCGCCCTGGGCGCAGGGGCCGCAGGGCCGCGAGAGCGCGTACTACCTGTGCGTCAACCGCAACAAGCGCTCGGCCGCGGTGGACCTCAAGACGGAGGACGGCCGCGCGCTGGTGCGGCGGCTGGCGGCGGACGCGGACGTGCTGGTGGAGAACTTCGCGCCGGGGACGCTGGACGGCTGGGGACTGGGATACGATGCGCTCGCCGAGGCCAATCCCCGCCTCGTCTTCTGCTCCATCACCGGCTACGGGAGCGATGGGCCCGAGGCGGGGCGGCCGGGCTACGACTTCGCGGTGCAGGCGCGGGCGGGGTGGATGGCCGTCACGGGCGATGCGGACGGCGCGCCGGTCAAGGTGGGCGTGGCCATCGTGGACGTGCTGACGGGGCAGAACGCCGCGGTGGCCATCCTGGCCGCGCTGCGCGAGCGGGACCGCAGCGGGCGCGGGCAGCGGGTGGAGGTGTCGCTGTTCGACTCCGCGCTGGCGGGGCTGGTGAACGTGACGCAGGCGGCGCTGGTCACCGGCCGCGAGCCGGTGCGCTGGGGCAACGCGCACCCCACCATCGTGCCGTACCAGGCCTTCGAGGCGGCGGACCGCCCCTTCGTGCTGGCCGTGGGCAACGACGCGCAGTGGCGCCGCGCCTGCGAGGCCGTCGGCGCGGGGGAGCTGGCGGCGGACGCGCGCTTCGCCACCAACCCCGGCCGCGTGGAGCACCGCGCGGAGATCAGCGCCGCGCTCACGGAGCGGTTCCGCGCGCGCCCGGCGGCGGAGTGGCTGGCGCGCCTGGAGGCCGCCGGCGTCCCCTGCGCGCCCGTCCAGACTGTGGGCGAGGCCCTGCGCGACCCGGTGTTGACCGAGCGCGCAGGACTGTGGGCGATGGAAGGCGCGACGTACGGCGAGGTGCAGACTGTCGCCTCACCGCTACGCTTCGCCGCGACGCCCGCCGGCCTCGCCCGGCCCGCCCCCGCGCTGGGGGAGCACACGGAGCAGGTGATGCGGGAGGGGTGGGGCGGGTGAGATTGTGCGTGCTGCAATCGTTGGCGCATGGGCGGGCGCCCCCACCCGGAC
>DASTLD010000244.1:0-16874 GCA_035715345.1 Longimicrobium sp. | reverse complement strand
AAAACCCGGTCCCATGCAGTTCAGGTCTCCCCCTCTCTCGCGCCGCGGGCGGTGGCGCAGGCGTCGCGCGCAGGCGGATGTGCGGCGCGGGGGAGGGGGCCGGGGGGTGGGGCCTCCGCTGTAGAACGCCGCGCCGCGCACCGAGGTAGCTCCCCCCTCTCCCGCTCCGCGGGGGAGGGGGGCTGGGGGGGGAGGGGGCCCCTCCGCATGCGCCGACGCCATGCTTTCGATCACAAGTTCTCGCGTAATCCGAAATCGAGCGGATGTTCATCCTCTGCACCAACGACGACGGCTACCTGGCCACGGGCCTGAACGTGCTGGCCACCGCCGCCCGGGGCCTGGGCACGGTGCACGTCGTCGCGCCGGACCGCGAGCAGAGCGCCACCAGCCACGCGCTCACCATGCACTATCCCCTGCGCGCCCGCCTGGTGCGCGAGGGCGTGCACCACGTGGACGGCACGCCCACCGACTGCGTGGCCCTCGCGGTCGGCGCGCTGCTGGACCGCAGGCCGGACCTGGTGCTGAGCGGCATCAACCACGGCCCCAACATGGGCGAGGACGTGCTCTACTCCGGCACCGTAGCCGGGGCCATGGAGGCCACCATCCTGGGCATCCCCGCCGTCGCCGTCTCCTACACCGGCCGCGAGCCGGACCACCTGGAATCGTACGAACCGCTGCTGGCGCGCCTGCTGCCGCAGCTCGTGACGCGCGGCCACTTTCCGCCCGAGACGCTGCTCAACGTCAACCTGCCGCCCATCCCGGCCGAGCAGGTGCGCGGGGTGAAGGTGACGCGGCTGGCGCGGCGGGTGTACGTCGACTCGCTGACCCGCGCGCGCGACCCCAGTGGGCGCGAGTACTTCTGGATCGGCGGGGGCAACGTGGAGTGGGCGGCGCCGGCGGGCACGGACTTCGAAGCGGTCAACACGGGCCACGTCTCCGTGACGCCGCTGCACCTGGACCTGACCAACCACGCCCTGCTGGCGGACGTGGCCGCGTGGGACCTGTCCATATGAGCGGCGACCGCTTTGCCGGGCAGCGGCGGGGGCTGATCGCGCTGATGCAGGACAAGGGCATCCGCGACCTGAACGTGCTGCGCGCCTTCGACCTGGTGCACCGGCACGAGTTCCTGCCGCACGCCATGCAGCACCGCGCCTACGAGGACGTGCCCGTGCCCATCGGCTTCGGGCAGACGGCGTCGCAGCCCTCGCTGCAGGCGTTCTACATGCAGGCGCTGGACATCGGCCGCAACGACAGGGTGCTGGAGATCGGCACCGGCTGCGGCTTCCAGACCGCGGTGCTGGCCCAGCTGGCGGACCGCGTCTACTCGGTGGAGCGCATCCGCGACCTGGCCGTGCGCTCGCGCGACAAGCTGGACGAGCTGCGCATCTCCAACGTCGCCATCCTGGTGGGCGACGGCACCATCGGCTGGAGCCGCTACGCGCCCTACGACTGCATCCTGGTGGCCGCCGCCGCGCCGGATGTCCCCCAGCCGCTGCTGGACCAGATGGCGGACGGCGGGCGGATGCTGATCCCCGTGGGCACCCGCGAGATGCAGCGCCTGGTCATGGTCCGCCGCAACGGCGACCAGTACGAGCAGGAGGAGATCCTGGACTGCACCTTCGTCCCCCTCCTGGGCCGCTTCGGCTGGGCCGGCGAGGCGCCCGGCAACGGCGGATGATCCGTTCTTCCGCCGTTCTCCGCGTCCTCTGCGTCTCTGCGTGAGATGCGGTTCAAAGCGTTGAATTCGTTGACACTCCGCCGCCCCCGCCGTACGTTTTCGAGCGAATCCCCCACGGCCACACGGTGCCCGCGCCTCCTTCCGCCGGCGCTCTCCCCAACCCGACCGGAACGATGACCGCTCCCGACGGAGACTCGCTGGACGGATTCGTCTTCCCGCCGTTCATCCCGCGCGCGGCCCAGCCCCCCCAGCCGCCCGCCGAAGCGCCCGCACCTCCGTCCGCGGCACCCCCGTCCGCATCGGAGCCGGAGCCGCAGCCGATGCCGTGGGACGCGGCGGATGCCCCCGCGGCGGCCGGCGCCCCGGAGCCCGCGGCCGCCGTCGCGGAAGAGCCGCAGGGGGAGGACGACGGGGGTGGCGACGACCTGCCCTGGCTCGAGCCCCCCGCGCCCCCCACCGCCACGGCGGAGCCGCCCGCCCCAGCCCCCGCGGCCGAGGTGGGCAGCCTGCCCGAGTGGATGACCTGGGACGAGGCCTCCGAGGCGAGCGTGCAGGACGAGGTGAGCGCCGCCGCCCCGCTGGAGGGCCTGCAACCGTTCGACTCCGGTCCCGAGGACGCGTCCGCCGCCGCGCCGGGGGACGCCGATCCCTTCACCGCCGCCGCGGTCACGGAAGCGGAAGCCGCCGAGCCCGAGCCCGCACCCGCGCCGCCGGCCCCGGCCGCCGCCGCGCCGCAGTCGTCAGGGGCGTACGGCGACGTCGCCGCGCGGCTGGAGTCCATCGCCCGCGCGCTGCGCGAGGACCCGCAGCAGCTCCTCTCCGGCGCCGCGAACGACCCGCTGGGCATGCTCGTCACGGCGTACGTGCTCGGCTACACGCACGGCCGCGGCAACGGCTGAGCGGACCGGAATCACCCCCGCTCAGGTTGACCGAACCCGCGTAGCTGCTTAGTTTTGCGCTGCATTGGTGCCCGTAGCTCAGGTGGATAAGCGACGGTTTCCTAACCGCAGGCCGCGCGTTCGAGTCGCGCCGGGGGCATCAAGCATCGACGACCGCAGCATGGCGATGAATGCCGTGCTGCGGTCGTTTTGCGTCTGCTCCAGATCGGGATCTGGGATCGAGTGGCGGGGCACGAGGAGGTGAAGCCCAATCCGTACCAGACCGGGTTTTTGCCTTGACGATTGTACGGATCGTCGCGGCCGATGCCAGGGCACCGCAACAGCCCCGGCCGGCGGGTCACCGATTTACGCGCTTACCGTTATGGTGATAGTGGTGTCGTCGCCGCTGCCGCCCGAGCATGTATCTTCCTCGCAGGTGCCGCAGTAGGTGGCGCCGGCAGACGGAGCGCACGTCTGTTCGACACAGGTGTAGTCGCACGCGGTGATTCCGCTGACCGCGCGCCGCTTGTACGCCTCCACCGTTCCTTGCCCAGCCTCCATCTCGGAATCGGTGACGAACGAATCCACCTGTAGCTCATCCAGCTCTAGCCTGAGCTTGCGCATACGGACCTCCGGTTGGGGATGAACGGGGACCAACTAAATCCGGGATGCGGGACGTCCCGAATCGGACAATACTCTACCGGTCGCGGTCGGTCAAGGGATTACCGCTCCATCGCTGGACATGCTCGTCACGGCGTACGTGCTTGGCTACACGCAGGGGCGCGGCAACGGCTGAGCGGACTGGAATCGCCCCCGCGCAGGTTGACCGAACCCGCGTAACCGCTTAGCTTTGCGCTCGTTGGCGGCCGCTCCCGCGGCCCCACGCGCCCCCGTAGCTCAGGTGGATAGAGCGACGGTTTCCTAAACCGCAGGTCGGGCGTTCGAGTCGCCCCGGGGGCACTCGCGGAGAGCAAAACGGCGCTGCCGAAAGGCGGCGCCGTTTTCTTGTGCCTCGAACCCGCCTCCATTACTCTGCGCGTCCTGCACGCATCGCGTACCTCTCCCGGCGTTCCCACCGTTCACCCATCCTCCCGACCGGAGCCGGCATGGCGGGTCACGACGCGGACATCATCATCGTGGGCGCGGGGCTGGCGGGGCTGGTGGCCGCCGCGGAGGCGGCCGACGCGGGCCGCTCCGTGATCGTGCTGGACCAGGAGGGCGAGCAGAGCCTGGGCGGGCAGGCGTTCTGGTCGTTCGGCGGGCTCTTCCTGGTGGACACGCCGGAGCAGCGCAGGCTGGGCATCCGCGACTCGCGCGAGCTGGCGATGCGCGACTGGATGGCCACCGCCGGGTTCGACCGCCCGGAGGACGAGTGGCCGCGCCGCTGGGCGGAGGCGTACGTGGACTGGGCGGCGGGCGAGAAGCGGTCCTGGCTCTACGCACAGGGCCTGCGCTGGTTCCCCGCGGTGGGATGGGCGGAGCGCGGCGCGGCGGGCGCCAGCGGCCCGGGAAACAGCGTCCCGCGCTTCCACGTGACCTGGGGGACGGGGCCGGCGATGATCGCGCCCTTCGTGCAGCGCGTGCGGGCGCACCAGCAGGCGGGGCGCATCCAGCTGCGCTTCCGCCACCGCGTGCGTGGGCTGCAGGTGACGGGCGGCGCGGTGGACGGCGTGCACGGCGAGGTGCTGGAGCCCAGCGACGCCCCGCGCGGGGAGAGCAGCTCGCGCCGCGCCGTTGGCGAGTTCGCGCTGCGCGCGCCGGCGGTCATCGTCACCTCGGGCGGCATCGGCGGCAACCACGAGCTGGTGCGGCGCCACTGGCCGCGCGAGCGGCTGGGCCAGCCGCCGGAGTTCATGGTCAGCGGCGTGCCGGAGCACGTGGACGGGCTGCTGCAGCAGGAGGTGCACGCGGCCGGCGGGCGGCTCATCAACCCGGACCGGATGTGGCACTACACGGAGGGCATCCGCAACTGGAGCCCCATCTGGCCCAACCACGGCATCCGCATCCTGCCCGGCCCCAGCAGCCTGTGGCTCGGCCCCACTGGCGAGCGCCTGCCGTATCCCAACATCCCCGGGGCGGACACGCTGGGCACGCTGCAGCACATCACCACCAACGGGTATCCGTACACCTGGTTCCTGCTCAACCGGGTGATCATCAAGAAGGAGTTCGCGCTCTCCGGCTCCGAGCAGAACCCCGACCTGACGGGCAAGAACATCCGCCTCACGCTGCGCCGCATCGGCAGGGCGGTGCAGGCGCCGGTGCAGGCGTTCATGGACCGGGGCGCGGACTTCGTGGTGCGCCCCACCCTGCGCGAGCTGGTGGACGCGATGAACGCGCTGGTGGGCGATGCGCGCGTGGACTACGCCACCGTCGAGCGCGTGGTTCGCGACCGCGACGCGCAGACCCTGAACGCGGCGGGCAAGGACCCGCAGCTCGCCATCGTCCGCGGCGCGCGCCAGATCCTGAGCGAGCGCATCGTGCGCGTGGCGAAGCCCGCGCCGATCCTGGACCCGGCCGCGGCGCCGCTGGTCGCCGTGCGGCTCAACGTCCTGACGCGCAAGTCGCTGGGCGGGCTGGAGACGGACCTGGAGGGGCGGGTGCTGCGCGAGGGGGGGCAGCCCTTTCCCGGGCTGTGGGCCGCGGGCGAGGTGGCCGGCTTCGGCGGCGGGGGCGTGCACGGCTACCGCGCGCTGGAGGGCACCTTCCTGGGCGGCTGCCTGTTCAGCGGCCGGGCCGCGGGGCGCAGCGCTGCGTCCGCGGTGCGCTGAGCCGCCCGGGCACGGGGAGAACGCGAAGCGGCGCCATCGTGAACGTTGGCGCCGTTTTTCTTGTGCCCCATCCCGTCCGCCATTAACCTGCGCGTTCTCGTTCCCGCCTTTCCGCTCCCCGTGGAGGTTCGATGCGCGTCCCCAGGAACGTCCCGCCGTTCATCGCCCGTGCGCTCCCCGTCCTGCTGCTGGCGATGGCCGCGCTGCCCGCCGCCGCGCACGCGCAGGGGCGGCTGCTGTACCGCTGGACGCAGGCCAACGCGAACGGGGGATGGGAGACGCGCTCCATCTACGACGGCGGCGCCTGCCCGGCGGACCAGCGCCTGCGCGCCGCGCCCAGCGACTCCTTCCCGGTGACCGTCTGCACGCGCACCGCGGCCGCGCCGGCCGGCACCGCCGGTCGCATCGCCGTCATCGGCGACACGGGGTGCCGGGCCAAGGGGAACGACCAGCAGCCGTGCACCGACCCCGCCCTCTGGCCGTTCTCCGCCGTGGCGGGGGACGTGCGCGACGCCCGGCCGCACCTGGTGCTGCACCTGGGCGACTACCTGTACCGCGAGACGTGCAACCAGTACACGAGCGTCTGCGGCGACAACTGGGGGGCGTGGAACGCGGACTTCTTCGCGCCGGCGGGGGCGCTGCTGGGCGCGGTGCCATGGGTGTTCGTGCGCGGCAACCACGAGGACTGCACGCGCGGCGGCGACGGGTGGTTCGTCTTCCTGGACCCGCGCCCCTACTCGCCCGCGGTGGGGTGCCGCGAGTTCACGGACCCGTTCGCGGTGCAGGTGGCCGGGCTGGGCAAGCTGCTCATCATCGACAGCGCCTGCGCGCCCTCGTACTCCACCTGCGCCTCGGCGGACACGACCGTCGCGGAGTACGAGCGGCAGATGGGGATGCTGCGGGCGATGGCCGGGCCGTCGCCCGCATGGCTGATGACGCACGTGCCCGTGTGGGGGGTGGACTTTCCCGGCGCGGACTCGGCGGGCGGCGCGCGCATGCAGGCGGCGCTCGCGGCCGCGGGCGGCGCGGCGGCGTTCCCCGCGCGCACCCAGTTCCTGCTGGTGAGCCACATCCACGCGTGGGAGGCCATCACCTGGGTGGCCGCGGCGGCGGGGCAGGCGCAGCGGCCGGCGGTGCTGATCGTGGGCAACAGCGGCACGGAGCTGTCGCCGGTGCCGGAGAAGCCCGCGGGCACGGTGCTGGACGGCGTGGCCACGCGCGACCTGCGCATGGTCAACGGCGTGTTCGGCTTCGTGCTGATGGAAAAGCTGGGGGATGCGTGGCGCGCCTCCCTGCAGCCGCTGAACACGAGCTGCATCGTGCAGGGCACCGCCGCCCGCTGCTGACGAATCTGTGCCGGGCGCGACCGCGCGCGATCAAGAACCTTGACGTACGGTTCCCGCCTTACTACGCTTGAAGCCATGATCCCGCGCCTGGCTGCCTATCGCTGTTATCGCCGCTACGCGACCCGCCCCGCGGGCCGCGTCCGGGGGCCCGCGCGCGCGTAGCCACGCGCGTTCCGGCCAGCGCGGAAGCGGCCCGTGGGAAGATCCCGCGGGCCGCTTTCTCTTTCCCCCTGAAGGAGCTCCTCCGATGGCAACGAGCACCGCCAGCCCGCCCTCCGCCGGCGCATCCCGGGTCGACGGACAGATCTTCACCCGCCAGGATTGGTCCGCGTACACCGCGGAGGACCACGAGGTGTGGAGCATCCTCTACGAGCGGCGCATGGCGGACCTGCGCCGCAACGGCAGCCAGGTCTTCCTGCGCGGGGCCGAGGCGATCGGCCTGCGGCCCGACCAGGTCCCCGATCTCGCCGACGTCAACCGGCGGCTGGACGCCCGGACCGGCTGGAACGCGGTCCCGGTCAAGGGGTTCATCCCCGCCCGCGACTTCTTCCGGTGCCTGGCCGAGCGCCGCTTTCCCACCACGGTGACCGTCCGGCCCCGGTCGCAGCTCGACTACCTGCCCGAGCCCGACATCTTCCACGACGTCTTCGGCCACGTTCCGCTGCACGCCGACCCGGTGTTCGCGGATTTCCTCCACGGCTTCGGCACCGTGGCCGCCCAGGCGCGCACGGAGGAGGAGCTGACGCAGATGGCGCGGCTGTTCTGGTTCACGGTGGAGTTCGGGCTGACGCGCGAGGACGGCCAGGTGAAGGTGTACGGGAGCGGCCTGATCTCCTCCGCGGGCGACGCCGCGAACGCGCTCGGCCCCAACTGCGACCGGCGGCCGTTCTCCCTCGACGCCGTGCTGGCGCAGCCGTTCGAGATCGACCGTTTCCAGGACGTCCTTTTCGTGGTGGAGTCGTTCGACCAGCTCTTCGAGGCGGTGGAGGAGGCGAAGCGGCGCATCTGCAACTGACGCCCGCTCGGCGCCGCACGTCGCGCAGAGGACGCCGAGGCCGTACGCCGAGCCGCGGAGGAACGATGAAGTTCCTCCGTGGCTTTCTTTTGAACCTCATCCATTCTTCCTCTGCGTGACAGCAGTTCACGGCCTTCGGACCCCGGGGCGCGCTCGCGAGCACGCGCGTCGCTCCGAGACATGTTTGTCCCACGGCGGGTCTTTCCTCCCCACCCGCCCGCTGCGGCAGGCACGGCCGGGCGGCGCGTAAGTCGAACAGGGGACTGAGGTTGCGTGGCGTTACACAGGTGCGGTGCGGTTGATGCCGGGTCGCGGAGCCGGGGGAAGCGCAGGCTCGGCCGCTCCCGGTTTTTCGGTGCTTCGTACCTCTCCGATCGTGCGTCAACCGATCTCACGGACAACCTTTGCGCGAGGGTGAGGAGGCCCTCATCGCCAGCGACACCTCCACGCCGGAAACCACGGGCGCACCCCTCCGGTCCTCCCCCATCGTATCCGCCCATCCTTTATTTCGCACGAGGAAAGCATGCGCAAACACACCTCTCTTCCAGCCGTGGTCATCGCCCTGGTCCTGCTGCTCTGCGCCTGGCACGGCGCCGACGCACAGGGCGTGAGCGCCGGGGGGAACACCCTCTACCAGCGGCACGGCAACGGACTCATCTGGCGGTACACGGGGACCGCCTGCTCCGGCGGAGGCTGCCCCGGCTGGCAGCTGGTCGACAACAACTCCGCCACGCGCTCCACCGCGTCCGGCGGGAACGAGCTGTACCAGATCCACGCGAGCGGGGCGATCTGGCGCTACACGGGCGTTCCCTGCAGCGGCGGCGGCTGTCCCGGCTGGCGGCTGCTCGACAACAACGCCGCCAGCGTCGGCATCGCCGTGGATGGCAACGGCAACCTCTTCCAGCTGCACAGCACCGGGGCCATCTGGCGCTACACCGGCGTTCCCTGCAGCGGGGGCTCGTGCCCCGGGTGGCAGCCGCTCGACAACAACCCCGCGACCGTCCAGATCGCCGCCACCGCCAACACGCTCTACCAGCGGCACCGCGACGGGAAGATCTGGCGGTACACGGGGGTGCCCTGCTCCGGCGGCGGCTGCCCCGGCTGGCAGCTTCTCGACAACAACCCCGCCACGACGGACATCGCCGTGGGCGGCGGGTGGCTGTACCAGCGGCACCGTGACGGCAAGATCTGGCGGTACACGGGGGTGCCGTGCTCCGGCGGCGGCTGCCCCGGCTGGCAGCTGCTCGACAACAACCCCGCCACCATCTCGATCGCGGTGGACAGCAACGGCGCGCTGTACCAGCTGCACAACACCGGGGCCATCTGGCGCTCCACCGGGGTCCCGTGCTCCGGCGGCGGGTGCCCCGGGTGGCAGTCGATCGACAACAACCCCGCCACGCGGGCCATCGCGGCCGGCGGCGGGCAGCTCTACCAGCTGCACAGCAACGGCCGGATCTGGCGGTTCACCGGGACGCCGTGCTCCGGCGGCGGCTGCCCGGGATGGCAGCTGATCGACAACAACCCCGCCACCGTCGCCCTGACCAGCGGCACCGGGCGCAGGTAGTCCCGCACCGCCGGCCCGGCCTTCCGGTCGAGCCGGCGGAACGCATCCCGGCCGCCGCGGGGGGACCTGCGGCGGCCGGGATGCCTGTCCGTTGGATCGTGCGCGGCCGCCGGGTCAGCGGCCTTCGTCGCCGGGGGGGTGTCGGTCGTGGCCGCCGCCCAGCTCGCCGAAGCGCCGGGCCAGGCGGATGAAGTCCGCGCGGTAGCCCTGCGGGTCCTCGCCGCGCGAGCGCTCCGCCAGGCGGATCACCTGGTCCAGCGTCAGCGTGCCGCGGTGCTCGGACTCGCGCAGCAGCATGCCGAAGCCCGCCACCGCCGTCGCGAACTCGAAGTCCGGCGAGGGTCCGCGCCGCGTCTCGCGGACGGCATGGTCCAGCAGCCGGCTCGTCTCGGAATCGGGAAGCTTGTAGCGGATCTTCACGAACGCCAGCTCGCCCGTCTGCCGCGCGGCGGAGGGCGGCGGCGTGCTGTAGCGCAGCGAATCCACCCCGCGGATCTGCACGTCCGTGCGCACGCCCACCGGGATCACCTCGTACAGCGCGGTCACGCAGTGGCCGGCGCCCAGCTCGCCGGCGTCCTTGGCGTCGTCGTTGAAGTCCTCCGCCGCCAGCAGCCGGTTCTCGTAGCCGATCAGCCGGTACGCCTGCACCCGCGCGGGGTTGAACTCCACCTGCAGCTTGACGTCCTTGGCCACCGTCAGCAGCGTGCCGCCCATCTCCTGCACCAGCACCTTGCGCGCCTCCAGCAGGTTGTCGATGTAGGCGTAGTTGCCGTTCCCGTGGTCGGCCATCTGCTCCATCTTGGCGTCCTGCAGGTTGCCGGTGCCGAATCCCAGCACGGTCAGGAAGGTGCCCTCGCGCCGCTTCTCCTCCACCAGGCGGATCATCTCCGCGTCGCTGCTGGCGCCCACGTTGAAGTCGCCGTCCGTGGCCAGGATGACGCGGTTGTTGCCGCCGCGCACGAAGTTGCGTCGCGCCACCTCGTAGGCCAGGCGGATGCCCGCGCCGCCCGCGGTCGATCCCCCCGCCTCCAGCCGCTCGATGGCGTCCAGGATCCGCTCGCGCTCGCTGCCGGGGGTGGCGTCCAGCACCAGCCCCGCCGCGCCGGCGTACACCACCAGCGCCACCCGGTCCTGCGGGCGGAGCTGCTCCACCAGCATGCGCAGCGACTGCTTGACCAGCGGCAGCTTGTCCGGGCTCTGCATGGAGCCGCTCACGTCCACCAGGAACACCAGGTTGCTGGGCGGCATGGCGCGCAGGTCGATGCGCGGGCTCTGCACGCCGATGCGCACCAGCTTGTGCCCCGCGCGCCAGGGCGCGTCCGCCACCTCCGTGGTCACCGACACCGGGTGCGGCCCGCGCGGCTCCGGGTAGTCGTAGGGGAAGTAGTTGATCATCTCCTCGATGCGCACCGCGTCGCGCGGCGGGCGCCGGCCGCTGAGCAGGAAGCGGCGCACGTTGCTGTACGAGGCGCGGTCCACGTCGATGGAGAAGGTGGAGAGCGGGTTGTGGCGCACCGCCAGGAAGCCGTTCTCCTCGATCAGCGCGTACTGCTCCCGGTTCCACTCCTGCCGCGGATGGCCGGGGTGCGCCGGGACGGGCGGGGGAGCGTACAGCGCCGCGGGAGACGCGGCCATCGCTCCCGCCGACGCCTCCGCGCGCTTGGACACGGTCACGTCTGCCGACGTGACCACCACCGCCTCCAGCGCAATCACCACCGCGGCGAGCTGGAAGTGGGCGGTCACCACGTCCGCGTCGGTCACCGCCATGCTGCGGCTGGCGGCCACGTATCCCGTCATTTCCGCCCGCAGCAGCACCTGCCTGCCGGGCAGCGACGTGCGCGGCACCACCAGGTGGTACGCGCCGTCCGCGCCGGTCACCGCGCCGTGCCGGGTGCCCACGATGGACACGCGCGCGGCGGCGATCGGCTGGCCGCTGCCCGCTTCCGTCACGCGGCCGGTAAAGGTCAGGTCGGGCCCCGTTGCGGGGCGCATCGGGGCCGCCAGCGTGCTGCCCGCCAGCAGCAGCAGGGCGGCGCTTCCAACGAGGATTCGTCTCATGGCATCATCCCGGTCCACGGGGTGGGCGTGCGGCGGAGGCCGCGCCTCCGCACCAGTGCCGTGAGACGGTGCGCCACGGCGGCCTTGCACAGCCGCCGGTCCACGCCGCATGCTTGTGCAAGCCGCCACATCATCGTCGTCCTACACACCCGATGGCGCGCCGCGGCGCGCCCGCAGGCAACCCCGCGGGTCCATCCGGCTCATCCAAGGCTTCGGCAGGGACTGTGAGCGTAGACTGGGGGCAGATCTACCACGACACGCACCGGGAGCTGGTCCGCTTCCTCTACCGCAAGGTGTGGGACGCGGAGCGGGCGGAAGACCTGGTGCAGGAGGCGTTTGCCCGCGCGCTGGGGCATGCGCCGGACAACCCGCGCGCCTGGCTCTTCCACGTGGCCGCGAACCTTGCCCGCGACGAGGCCCGGATGGTGATCCGCCGCAAGAAGCACCTGGCGCTGCTGCGCACGGAGACCGAGCTGCAGGAAAAGTCCATCCGCGGGCCCAGCGCCGAGGTGGAGGAGCGCGAGCGCATCGAGAGCCTGCGCCAGGCGCTGGAGGTGCTGACCGAGCGCGACCGCGAGGCCCTGCTGCTGTGGGACGCGGGGCTCAGCTACACGGAGATCGCCGCCCAGACCGGGCTGGCGCCGGGGGCCGTCGGCACGACGCTCTCCCGCGCGCGGCAGCGGCTGGTGGACGCACATACGGCACGGGAAGGAAAGCATGCGGCACGTGGATGACGGGCGGTTGCACGCCTACCTGGACGGCCAGCTCGAGCAGGTGGAGCCGGGCGGGGTGGACGCCGTCGAGCGCCACCTGGCCGGCTGCGACGCGTGCCGGGCGCGGCTGGAGCACGCCCGCCGTGTGCGGGGCGAGGCGGATTCCATCCTGGCCGGCATGCTGCCCGCCCGCCTGGGCGACGCCGCGCCCGAGCCGGCCTTCCGCGCCGCCGCCGCGCCGCGCGCCGTCCGCCGCCCGCGGCCGTGGATCCCCGCGGCGTGGGCGGCCAGCATCCTCCTGGCGGTGAGCGTGGGCTGGCTGGCGCGGCGCCCCGGCCCCCAGCAGGAGGCCTCCCGCATGCCCGCCGCGGGTTCGTCCCCGGCGCCGGCGGCCGCCACGGCCCCCGCGGCGACGGCGGCCGCCGCGGAGCCGCAGCTCGCCTCGGCGGCCGAGGCGGCGGAGAGCGCCGCCGCCGGGCCGCCGCGGGTGGCGGCCGCGCCGGCGCGCGCGCGGGTGAGAGCCTACGACGACGTCGAGCGCACGGGCGGCACGGTGGCCGCCGGGGCGGAGGAGCGGGTGGCGATGGCGATGCCCCCGCCGCCCCCGCTTGCGCCGCCGGCCATGGCCCCGCCGCCGTCGCCGGTGTCCGCGCCCGCCGCGGACTACGCCGTCGCGGAGGTGGCGGCCGCGGACCGCTCGTTCGCCGCGCCGGACTCGCTGGTGCTCAAGGGGCAGGTGACGGACCGTACCGGGCAGGGCGTGGCGGCCGCGCAGGTGCGCGCGCCGGGCGTGGGCGCCAGCACGGTCACGCGCGCGGACGGCAGCTACGCGCTCTCCATCCCCACCTCGCGCCTGCAGGGGCGCGACACGGTGTCCGTGCGGGTGGCGCGCGTGGGGATGGAAGCGCAGACGCGCACGCTGGCGCTGGGGCGGGCGGACACGCTGGACTTCGCGCTGCGGCCCTCCGCCATCGCGCTGGAGTCCGTGATCTCCAAGGCGGACGCGGAGCGCAGCAAGCCCGGCGCGGGTGCACCGGCCGCCGCCGCCAGCACCGCGCAGGCCCCCGCGCGCCGCGAGCGCCCGCGCGCGGGCGAGTGGGTGGCGGTGGAGCGGCGGGAGGCGGAGGCGCTGCTGGGCCAGCGGCTGCTGACGCTGCCGGGCCGGCCGGTGGTGGGGCTGGAGATGGGCGAGGTGCAGGGGCAGTCCGTGGTGCGCGTGCGCCAGGCGCTGGAGGACGGCAAGGTGCTCTCCATCCTGCTGCAGCGCGACAGCGGCGCGCCCGCCTCCGCCGCGGTGGAGCTGGAGCGCGTGCGCCAGGGCGGCGTCACCATGCGCCAGGGCTCGCTCATCATCCTGCTGAGCGGTCCCTTCACCCCGGAGTCCCTGGGCTCCTACGGCCGCCGCCTTCGCCCATAGGCACAACGAAAAGAGCCGCACGCAGAGACGCAGAGGACGCAGAGAGTTTTCTCCGCGTCCTCTGCGTCTCTGCGTGAGGCTTTTCGGTTTTCTACTTCTCGCCCATGAAGGGATACTCCCAGGCGTGGGGCGGGGCCAGCGTCTCCTTGATGGTGCGCGGGCTGATCCAGCGCAGCAGGTTCAGAACGGAGCCGGCCTTGTCGTTGGTGCCGCTGGCCCGCGCCCCGCCGAACGGCTGCTGCCCCACCACCGCGCCGGTCGGCTTGTCGTTGACGTAGTAGTTGCCCGCCGCGTGGCGCAGCGCCCGGTCCGCCGCCACCAGCGCGCGGCGGTCGTTGGCGAACACGGCGCCCGTCAGCGCGTAGGGGCTGGTCTGGTCCACCACGCGCAGCGTCTGCTCCCACTCCGCGTCCGGGTACACGTACAGCGACACCACCGGCCCGAACACCTCCTCGCACATCAGCCGGTAGGCGCTGTCGTGCACCTGCACCAGCGTGGGCTGGATGAAGTAGCCCTGCGCGTCGTTGTACGTCCCCCCGGCCAGGATCTCCACGTTGGGCGAGCTCTTGGCGTGCTCGATGTACTCCGTGATCTTGGCGAACGCCTTCCGGTCGATCACCGCGCCCATGAAGTTGCGGAAGTCGGCCACGTCGCCCACGCGGATCTGCTCCATCATCCCCAGCACCCGCTCGCGCACGGCCGGCCAGGTGCTCTCCGCCACGTAGATGCGGCTCGCGGCGCTGCACTTCTGCCCCTGGTACTCGTAGCCGCCGCGCACGATGGCCACCGCCAGCGCGTCCACGTCCGCGCTGGCGTGCCCCACGATGAAGTCCTTGCCGCCCGTCTCGCCCACCAGTCGCGGATACGCCTTGTAGCTGTCGATGCGCTCGCCCACCGTCTTCCAGATGGACTGGAACACGCCCGTGGAGCCGGTGAAGTGGATGCCGGCCAGGTGCGGGTCGCGCAGCACCGTCTCCGTCATGGGCCCCGGGTCGCCGGGGATGAAGTTGAGGACGCCCGGCGGCAGCCCCGCCTCTTCCAGCAGCTTCATGATGTGCCAGCCGCTGTAGATGGCGGTGGCGGCGGGCTTCCACACCGCCACGTTGCCCAGCATGGCCGGCGCGGTGGGCAGGTTGCCCGCGATGGCGGTGAAGTTGAACGGCGTGACCGCGTAGACGAAGCCCTCCAGCGGCCGGTGGTCCAGCCGGTTCCACATCCCGTTGCCGGAGAACGGCTGCTCACGGTAGATCTGCTGGGCGAAGGTGGTGTTCCAGCGCCAGAAGTCGATCAGCTCGCAGGCGCTGTCGATCTCCGCCTGGTGCGCCGTCTTGCTCTGGCCCAGCATGGTCGCCGCGTTCAGCACCGGGCGCCAGCGCGTGGCCAGCAGCTCCGCGGCGCGCTCGAAGACGGCCAGGCGGTCCTCCCAGGGCCAGGCGGACCAGTCGCGCCAGGCCTGCAGCGAGGCCTGGATGGCGGCGCGCACCTCGTCCGGGCCGGCCTTGTGGTAGCGGGCCAGCACGTGCCCGTGGTCGTGCGGCATGACCTGCGTGTCGGTGTTGCCCGTGCGCACCTCGCGCCCGCCGATGACCAGCGGGATCTCGATCTCCTCGCCGGACATGCGGGCCAGCGCGGCCTTGAGCTCCGCGCGCTCGGGGCTGCCCGGCGCGTAGCTCAGCACCGGCTCGTTGCGCGGCTGCGGCACCTGCGGAATGCTGTTCATCACGATCCCCTGAAAGTCGGTCTGGTGGAGGGCCGGAAAGTACGCGCCGGCCCCCCGCTCCGCTACCGCGCCGGGCCCGCTTGCCGCAATCCGTTTGCGGACCTAAGTTGAAGACGAGCACCGCCGCGGCGCCCGGGTTGACCGCGGCGGCGGCGGGTGGTAACTTGCACTCCCGCAAGCACTAACCTCCGGAGCCGCCCCGCCATGAGCATCGTCGACCAGATCGAGGATACGCTCGACGTCATCCGCCCCGCGCTGCGCGAGGACGGGGGCGACGTGGAGCTCGTGGGCTTCGACGACGAGGAGGGCGTGGTGCACCTGCGGCTGGTGGGCGCGTGCAGCGAGTGCCCCATCTCCACCATCACGGTCAAGCAGGGCATCGAGCGCCGCATCAAGTCGCTGATCCCCGAGGTCCGCGAGGTCCAGGCGGTCTGACCGGGGGATTGATGCCAGGGGGTCCGCAGGCCGGCGCTCGCACGGGCGCCGGTTTTTTCGTACCTTGGTGCGGGAGAGGCACGTTAGCCCCTCCCGCACTTTCGCACTTTCGCACCGCGGTTCATGACGAACGCTGAACGCGACCAGGTGCTCCGGCGCGTGGCCGCTGCCCTCACGATGGTGACGCACCCGCAGACCGGCGAGGACGTGGTGTCCACCGGCCGCGTGCGCGAGCTGGACCTGGCGGACGACGGCACCCTGCGCTTCCGCTTCTCGCTGCAGGCGGACGACCCCGGCAACCTGGTGCGCCAGGCGCGCGGCGCCGCGGAAAAGGTGGAGGGCGTCAGCAAGGTCAAGATCGACATCTCCCTCCCCGCCGCCCAGCCCGCGAAGCCCAAGGGCGCCGCGCGGGCCGGCACCGTGCCCGCGCCCACGCCCAACCCGTCGCTGCTGCCGGAGGTGCGCCGCATCGTGGCCGTCAGCTCCGGGAAGGGCGGCGTGGGCAAGAGCACCGTGGCCGTCAACCTCTCCGCCGCGCTCGCCGCCTCCGGGCTGCGCGTGGGCCTGCTGGACGCCGACATCTACGGCCCCAACGTGCCCATGATGTTCGGCGAGAAGCGCAAGCCGCGCGTGGTGGGCGAGCGCGGCAAGGAGAAGATGGAGCCGCTGGAGGCGTACGGCGTGCGGCTGATGAGCCTGGGGTTCCTGCTGGAGGAGGACCAGCCCGCGGTCATGCGCGGCCCGCTCATCGCCGGCATCCTCAAGCAGTTCCTGGGCGAGGTGGCGTGGGGCGAGCTGGACGTGCTGGTGGTGGACATGCCCCCCGGCACCGGCGACGCGCAGCTCTCGCTGGTGCAGACCATCCGCCTGGACGGGGTGGTCATGGTCACCACGCCGCAGGACGTCTCCACCGGCGACGTGCTGCGCGCCATCCGCATGTTCGAGAAGGTGAACACGCGCGTGCTGGGCGTGGTGGAGAACATGGCCGGCTTCGTGTGCCCCTGCTGCGGCGAGCGCTACGAGCTGTTCGGCCGCGCCGGCGGGCGGCGCCTGGCGGAGCAGACCGGCGTGGAGTTCCTGGGCGAGATCCCGCTGGAGATGCCCGTCCGCGAGGGCGGCGACGAGGGCGTCCCCATCGTCGTGGGCCAGCCGGAGAGCCCCGCCGGAATGGCGCTGCGCGAGATCGCCGAGCGGGTGGGGGCCCTGCTGGACGCGCCGGTGCCCGCGGCGAGCTGAAGAAAAGCCTCACGCAGAGACGCGGAGGGCGCAGAGATGAATTTCT
>DASTLD010000243.1:0-4473 GCA_035715345.1 Longimicrobium sp. | reverse complement strand
TGCGGACGCGAGTGGCGAATGGCATGGAGAGGCTCCTCCGGGTTGCGGCGCCCCCGGCGGCCGCCGGGGAGCTCTGCTAAAGGGATAGCATCGGAAAGTGCCGCGGGCGGCCGCTCCCGGCAAGCCCCGCCCCCCCGTTCCCTGCGGGACCGTCAGAGTCCGGGAGATACGGACGTTAACGGGAACACGAGGCGCGGCGCGGGTGCCGGGACGCTGTCGGGACGAGCGTGCCACAAGCCGCCAGCAAGGAAACCCTTGCGCCGGGCAGCGCGATGTGCTAAAAAGTCTGCATTGCCCGACGATTCCCGCGCGCGGACGCGTCCGCCGGAGCTGCTGAAGCTCCGGCACCGCGCGCAGTTAACCCCACCGGTTCTCCGCCCGGGCTCCGGGCCGCGAACTGCCACCACATTCCGTTGCAGGCAGGCGCCGTCCTGGCGGACCGGGGACGCACGCTCGGTTTGCGACGAAAGGAGGACTGACAGCGTGCATCACGCGCCGTCCCGTTGCGGCGCGCGAGGACGTTCGCGGCCGCCCGGGCGGCGCCGCGGACAAGCAGCCCGCCGCGGGCGCCGGAACGGCGCGGGCGGCGGGGCCGAAAGACCAACAGGTTCAGGAGAAACCGAAATGCAGAGGAGCCGCTGGATTCTCGCGCTCCTGGCGATGCTGCTGACCCCGCTGTCGGGGTGGGCGCAGAACGCCACGACGGTGACCGGCCGCGTCACCAACGCCGCCGGCCAGCCGGAGAGCGGAGTGCAGATCCGCATCGACGCGCTCACGACCAGCACCACCACCGGCCCGGACGGCACGTACCGGCTGGTGATCCCCGCCGGCCGGCTGAGCGCAGCGCAGACCGTGCAGATCCGCGCCTCGCGCCAGGGGCTGACGCCGAGCACGCAGTCGCTCACGCTCA
The DNA here is from genome assembly GCA_035715345.1 of Longimicrobium sp. Classification (GTDB taxonomy): domain Bacteria; phylum Gemmatimonadota; class Gemmatimonadetes; order Longimicrobiales; family Longimicrobiaceae; genus Longimicrobium. The sequence continues at coordinate 3,563 of DASTLD010000243.1, read as the reverse complement.
GCCCGGGCGCCCAGGTCACGCAGAACTTCACGCTGCAGACCGCCGCCATCGTGCTGGAGGACGTGGTGGTGACCGCGCTCGGCATCTCGCGCGAGGAGCGCAAGGTGCCGCAGGCGGTGCAGGAGCTGGAGGGTGACGAACTTTCCTCCGTGGAGACCAACATCGTCAACACGCTGTCCGGCAAGGTGGCCGGCGTGCAGATCACCAACGCGGGCCCGCAGGGCGGCTCGTCGCGCGTGGTGATCCGCGGCGCCAACTCGATCACCGGCAACAACCAGCCGCTCTTCGTGGTGGACGGCGTGCCGGTGGACAACGCGGCCCCCACCCTGGAGGGCTTCGGCGGCCGCGACTACGGCAACGCGGTGCAGGACATCCCGACGGAGAACATCGAGTCCATCACCGTGCTCAAGGGCCCCAACGCCGCCGCGCTCTACGGCTCGCGCGCGGCCAACGGCGCCATCCTGATCACCACCCGCAGCGGCCGCGGGGCCAGCCGCGGGCAGATCAGCGTCAGCCAGCAGGTGTCGTTCGAGACGCCGCTGCGCCTGCCGGACTACCAGAACCAGTTCGGGCAGGGCTACTACGGCATGTTCGAGTACAACGACGGCGACTTCGGCGGCAGCGTCTACGAGTTCGACTTCGTGGACGAGAGCTGGGGCCCGCCGCTGGACGGCCGGCTGATCCCGCAGTACAACAGCCCCATCGTGGGCGGCGTGCGCCAGGCCACGCCCTGGGTGGCGCACCCCAACAACGTGCGCGAGTTCTTCGAGACCGGCCGCACGCTGCTGACCAGCGCCGCCTTCGCGGCCGCCGGCGACCGCGCCAACGTCCGCCTGAGCGCCACGCACCTGGACCAGGACGGCATGGTGCCCGGCTTCGAGCTGGCGCAGACCACCTTCGGCGTCAACGGCGGCATCGACGTCACGGACCGCCTGAGCGCCAACACGTCGGTGCAGTACATCACCCGCGACGGCAGGAACTACCCGGGCATCGGCTACGACGAGACGAACCCGATGATCCAGTTCGTCTGGTTCGGCCGCCAGGTGGACATGCAGGACCTGAAGCGGAACTACCGGACGCGCCGGGCCGCGGACGACACCAACGCCGGGATGCCGTACAGCTGGAACTACAGCTTCCATCCCAACCCGTACTTCCTGCAGCTCACCAACTACAACGACGCCGCGCGCGACCGCCTGATCGGCAACGTGCAGCTCAGCTACCGCTTCACGGACTGGCTGACGGCGTCCGCCCGCAGCGGCACGGACTGGTACCAGGACATGCGCCGCAACCAGTACGCGGCGGACAACTACGGCATGGAGGGCTTCAACCCCCTGCTGCTGACGGACGAGGTGATCGCGGGCACGGGCGCCTTCGGCAACCACCAGATCGGCTTCCAGGAGACCAACACGGACTTCCTGCTCACGGCCGACCGCGACGTCAGCGACCGCCTGTCGGTGACGGCCACGCTGGGCGGCAACCGCCGCGACTTCCGCCGCGAGCAGGACTTCGTGTGGGTGGGCGAGCTGGTGGAGCCGGGCATCTTCGCGGTCGACAACGCCCGCAGCACGCCGGACCCCACGGACCACCTGGCCCGCAAGCGCGTCAACTCGCTGTACGGGCAGGCGGAGCTGGGGTGGAACGACTACCTGTTCGTGACCATCACCGGCCGCAACGACTGGTCGTCGTCGCTGCCGGAGGGCAACAACTCGTACTTCTACCCGTCCGTCAGCACGGCGCTGGTCTTCACGGACCTGATGCCGGACCTGGACCTGGGCGGCAACCTGTCGTACGGCAAGCTGCGCGCGAGCTGGGCCCGCGTGGGCAACGACGCGGACCCGTACCAGGTGCGCAACACGGTGGCGGCCAGCGACCCGTTCAGCGGCTTCCCCACCTACGCCGTGCGTGACGTGCTGGCCAACCCGAACCTGCGCCCGGAGACCACCGAGTCCTGGGAGTTCGGCGCGGACCTGCGCTTCTTCGACGAGCGCCTGAACCTGGACCTGACGTACTACGACGAGGTCACCAGCGACCAGATCATGCCGGCGCAGATCTCGCGCGCCAGCGGGTACGCGGCCCAGGTGGTCAACGCGGGCTCCATGCGCAACCGCGGCCTGGAGGCCCGGCTGAGCGCCACGCCCGTCCAGCGCGGCGACTTCCGCTGGGAGACCACGCTGACCTACTCGCGCAACAAGAACACCGTGGAGTCGCTGGCCGAGGGCCTGGAGGGCCTGGAGGTGACGCGCGGCGACTTCTGGGGCGTGAACGTGTTCGCCCGCGAGGGCGAGCCCTTCGGCCAGCTGGTGGGCACGGCCTACCAGCGCGACAGCCAGGGCCGCATCGTGGTCAACTCCGACGGCCTGCCCATCGCCACGTCCGGCGTGCAGGTGATCGGCAACTACAACCCCGACTGGTCGGGCGGCTGGGCCAACACGCTGTCGTACAAGGGCCTGACCGTCTCGGCGCTGCTGGACACCAAGCAGGGCGGCGACATCTACTCGGTGACCAACATGTTCGGCCGCTACGCCGGCGTGCTGTCGGAGACGGCCATCGGCCGCTGCGACCTGCCGGAGGACACCGGCTGGCCGGACATCGAGGGCGTGCCGGCGTGCGACGCCAGCACCGGCATCGTGGTGCCGGGCGTGATGGTGACCGAGGCGGGCGACACGGTGCCCAACACCATCGTCACCAACGCGCAGTTCTACAACGAGCAGCTCTACTACATCTCCGAGGCGCACGTGCTGGACGGCAGCTACGTGAAGTTCCGCGAGCTGACCATCGGCTACGACATGCCCGGGCGCTTCAACCGGCGCATGGGCGTGTCCGGCGTGCGCGTGGCCCTGGTGGGCCGCAACCTCAAGCTGTGGACGGACGCGCCGCACATCGACCCGGAGACCGCGTTCGACGCGAGCAACGCGCAGGGCCTGGAGTTCGGGCAGATGCCCTCGCCGCGCTCGATCGGATTCAACGTCACGGTCACGCCCTGAGCGCGGCCCAAGGGAGGAGCAGAATGAAGAAGAACCGCATCCTGGCGGCCCCCGTGCTGGCGCTCGCGCTGGCCGCGGGCGCCTGCGACGAGGGGTTGACGGACATCAACCGCAACCCCAACGCGCCGGAGCAGGTGCCGGGCGAGTACCTGCTGGCCAACGCCATCGTGGACGCCGTGGGCAGCAACCCGCACGCCACGCACGGCGTGTGGTACGGCATGTACATGACGGACATCTGGTCGCAGCACCTGGCGCAGAGCCAGTACAACGACGAGGACCGCTACACGCCCCGCGAGAGCCAGATCACCGGCATCTGGGACGAGGCCTACACCGGCCCGCTGGCGGACCTCAAGCTGGTCAAGGAGGTGGCGGAGGAGGAGGGCGACGACAACCTCTTCGCCGTGGGCGAGATCCTGTCGCAGTGGATCTTCCAGCACCTGACCGACGCGTACGGCGACATCCCGTACTCGGAGGCGCTCAAGGGCGACGAGGGCGTCCGCCTGCCCAAGTACGACGCGCAGGCGGACGTCTACGCGGGCATGCTGGCGGCGCTCACCGCGGCCAGCGGCATGATCGACC
>DASTLD010000242.1:0-6465 GCA_035715345.1 Longimicrobium sp. | reverse complement strand
GAGATCTTTGCCGACGAGGGCGCCACCGTCATCTACACGCAGGTGCAGCGCTACGGGCGCGGCGTGGCGCACCTGTCCACGGACCGGCTCATCGCCGGGCGCGACGCCAAGATCACCACGGTCTACTGCACGCTGGGCGGCGACCTGTCCCGCTCCGACGTGCAGTGCCGGCTGCGGCAGCCGGGCAGCCACGTGGACATGCTGGGCGTCTACATCGCCGACGGCGCGCAGCACTTCGACCACGAGACGCTGCAGGACCACATCGCCCCCCACGCGTCCAGCAACCTGCTGTTCAAGGGCGCGCTGAACGACACCGGGCGCAGCGTGTTCCGCGGGCTCATCCGCGTCCACCCCAAGGCGCAGCGCACGGACGCGTACCAGACCAACCGCAATCTGGTGCTGAGCACCGGCGCGCGCGCGGACTCGCTGCCCAACCTGGAGATCCAGGCGGACGACGTGCGCTGCTCGCACGCGGCCACCGTGGGGCAGCTCGACGAGGAGGAGGTCTTCTACCTGCTCTCGCGCGGCATTCCCAAGCCGGAGGCGGTGCGGCTGGTGGTGTTCGGGTTCTTCGCGGAGGTGCTGGAGCAGCTGCCGCTGGACGAGGTGCGCCGCGAGCTGCTGAACGCCGTGGAGCGCAAGCTGAACGAGAAGCGCTGAGGGTGGCGTTCGTGAGGGTGGCCGCGCTCTCGGAGCTGGACGAGGGCGCGGTGCTGGGGGTGGAGGCGGCGGGGCGCAGGATCGCGCTGGCGCGGGTGGACGGGCAGGTGTACGCGCTGGCCGACAACTGCTCGCACCGCGACTTCCCGCTCTCCATCGGCGAGGTGGACGCCCGGGCCTGCACCATCACCTGCGAGTGGCACGGCGCCGCCTTCGACCTGCGCACCGGCGAGCCCCTCTGCCCGCCCGCCGTCCGCCCCGTCGCGGTGTTTGCGGCGCGCGTGGAGAGCGGCGCGGTGTGGGTGGACGTGGACGATGCCGCGGAGGCGCCGCGCCGGCCGGGCGGGCTCGGGCTGTGGTAAGGGTTGCGGCGGGGGATGAGCCTCGCGCGTCCGGCGGACGCCGGCGCCCCGGCGATTGAAATCGCGGCAACGAAAACGTGACGTCGACCTCCATCGACAGCATGTCCCGGCATCGTCGCGATGAGCGGGTACCTGTGATTGGGACGCGCATATGAGCACGGCAAGCATCGCATCGCCCACCGCCACGCCGCTGGACGCGGAGCGCATCCGGGCGGACTTCCCGATCCTGGAGCAGACGGTCAACGGCAAGCCGCTGGTCTACCTGGACAACGCGGCCTCCACGCAGAAGCCGCGGCAGGTGCTGGACGCGATGGACGTCTACTACCGCCGCGACAACGCCAACGTGCACCGCGGCGTGCACGAGCTGTCCAACCGCGCCACGGAGGCCTACCTGGCCGGGCGCGAGGCCACCTGCAGGCTCTTCGGGATCGAGGACAGCGGCGAGCTGATCCTGACGCGCGGCACCACCGAGGGCATCAACCTGGTGGCGTACGCGTGGGGCCTGGAGAACCTGCGCCCGGGCGACGAGGTGCTGCTCTCCGTGCTGGAGCATCACTCCAACCTGGTGCCCTGGCAGATCATCGCGCAGCGCACCGGCGCCAAGCTGCGCTTCCTGGACATCGACGAGCAGGGCCGGCTGGAGCTGTCCGCGCTGGACACGCTGCTGACCGAGCGCACGAAGATGGTGTCGCTGGCGCACGTCTCCAACGCGCTGGGCACGGTGAACCCCATCACGCGCATCGCGGAGGCGGCGCACGCGGTGGGGGCGCTGGTGCTGGTGGACGGCGCCCAGTCCGCGCCGCACCTGCCGGTGGACGTGCCCGGCCTGGGCGCGGACTTCTACGCGTTCAGCGGCCACAAGATGTGCGCGCCCACCGGCATCGGCGGGCTGTGGGGCCGGCGCGACCTGCTGGAGGCCATGCCCCCCTTCCACGGCGGCGGCGACATGATCGAGTGGGTGGACCTGGAGCGCTCCACCTACGCCATGCTGCCCCACAAGTTCGAGGCGGGCACGCCCAACGTGGCGGGCGCCGTGGGCCTGGGCGCCGCGGCGGAGTACCTGCGCGGCATCGGCCGCGACGCCATCCTGGCACACGAGCGGCACCTGCTGGCCTACTGCATCGAGCGCCTGGGAGAGATCCCGGACCTGGACATCCTGGGCCCGCGGGACCTGGAGGAGCGGTCCGGCGTGGTGTCGTTCACGCTGGCGGACATCCATCCGCACGACCTGGCGACCATTCTGGACGGCGAGGGCGTGGCCATCCGCGCCGGCCACCACTGCACGCAGCCGCTGATGAAGCGCCTGGGCGTGGGCGCCACCGCGCGCGCCTCGTTCTACCTCTACAACACCGTGGACGAGGTCGACAAGCTGGTCGACGCGCTGCACCGCGCGCGCACGCTCTTCGGGTACTAGGGCCTCACGCAGAGACGCAGAGGACGCAGAGAACTGCTCGAGGGTTTTACTTTCGCACTTTCGCACTCACGCACTTTCGCACTTCTGAATGGAACGTTCCGCGCTGGACTCCGTCTACCAGGAGCTCATCCTCCGGCACTACCGCAACCCGAAGCACCGCGGGGAGCTGGAGCAGCCGGACGTGGTGATCCCCATGCGCAACCCGGTGTGCGGCGACGACATCCTGCTGCAGCTCCAGGTGCGGGACGGGCGCATCGAGGACATCCGCTTCAGCGGGCACGGCTGCGCCATCAGCCAGGCCGCGGCGTCCATGATGAGCGAGAAGGCGCTGGGGCGGACGTTCGAGGAGGTGCACCCCCTGGCCGCGCGCTTCCGCGAGATGATCCACGGCGACGAGGCCGCCGCCAGGGACCGCGCGCTCGGCGACCTGCGCGCGCTGGCAGGGGTCGCCAGGCTGCCGCGCCGGGTCAAGTGCGCCATGCTTGCCTGGGACGCGCTGGACGAGGCGGAGAAAAAGCTGGAAAGAAATCACGCAGAGGAAAACGGAGAGGTTTGACGGAGAGGACGCAGAGGAACCGATTTTCCTCTGCGTCCTCTCTTTTGAACCTCCGCGTCCTCTGCGTGATGCTTTTCGTCAGCGGCGCTTGATGCGGCGCGGGTCGGCGCCGCGCTCGATGCGGTCCGCCAGCTCCAGCAGGCCGTTGAAGGCGTCCTCCGCGTGCGCCTCCAGGTCGCCGATCTCCAGCGTGTCCAGCCCCCCCACCGCCCGGCGCAGCGCGTCCACCGCCTCGCGGATGGAGTGCGCGCGCTTGGGGCGGTCGTCGCCCTCCGTCGGCGAGGCCACCACCGAGCGCGCCCACCCGGACCGCGCCCGCCGCCGCCGCCGCACGTTGCGCTCGTAGAAGGCGCGGCCGGGGTCCGTCAGCTCCACCAGCCCGTCCACGCGGCGCACCAGCCCGCGCCCCTCCAGCGCCCGCACCACGCGCCCGTCCAGGTCGTCGAACGGCACCGCCGCCTCCGCCTGCACCAGCCGCCGGATCATGTCCTCCTGCGTGGTGTTGACCCGCGGCGCCTCGCCCTCCTCTTCCGCGGCGGGCTGCGGCGCGCGCTCCGGCAGCGGATAGGCGCGTCCCCTGGACGGCGCCGGCTGCCGGCCCTGCTGCAGCTCCTGCAGCGCGCGCCGCCCGTCGGGCGTGATGACCACGAAGCCGCTCAGCCGGCGGATGTAGCGGTGCAGCACCAGCGTGCGCAGCGCCTCCGCGTCGAGCGTGGTCTCCGCCACGGGCGAGCCGCGCTCGGCAAGCTGCCGCAGCACGGCGGTCTCGGTCTCGGTCAGGTCCTGGAACACGGGGGGAGATTGCGATGGGGAACGCGGCGCGCGCGGAAAGCGGCCCGCGGAATGGCTTGCATGGTCGGCGATAAGATATGCGCCATGCACGCCGGAAATCCAGCACCGCGGCGGGCGAACTGTCCCGTCTCGCTGCAATGTCCCGGCGCGAGTCACCCCGCGCGCGGAGGGAACGGATTTTCCCGCCCGGGGAGCCCCGGCCGTAAGTGGCCGTGGGGCAGGATTTTGCGGCGGATGTTGGCGCGCCGGGCGCCGTGGTATATTTTGAGCCTGTTTGGAACGGCCGGGGGCCCTGCTTTCCCCGGCCGGCAGTGCGCAGCACCGCCCCGCCGGCCCCGTGGCCCGGCATGCCCGCCCCCGCTGCCCCCACAGTACCATGATTCTCGCGGCACATTCGTACTTCATTGGCCTGGACCCCAAGCAGGCAGCGAAAATGAAGCCCTACCCGCCCCTGGCCACCCTGCTCATGGCCGCGCAGCTCCGCGAGCGCGGGCACGAGGTGGCGCTGTTCGACGCCATGCTGTCGCCGGGGCCGGAGGCGTTCGTGGAGGCGCTGGAGCGGACCAACCCCGACATGGTGTGCATCCAGGAAGACAACTTCAACTTCCTGACCAAGATGTGCACCCTGCGGATGCACGAGGCCGCCATCGAGATGATCGACGCGGCGCGGGCGCGCGGGTGCCGGGTGGCGGTCAACGGCTCGGACGCCACGGACCGCCCGGCGCTGTACCTGGCCGCCGGCGCCGACGCCGTGGTGCTGGGCGACGACGAGTACGCCTTCGCGGACCTGGCGGAGGCGTGGCGCGCGGACCCGGACGCGGCGCTGGACGGCATCCCCGGCCTGGCCCTGCCCGGCCCCGGCGGCAGCGTGCGCAAGACCGCGGCGCGCGGCGCCGCGCACGAGCTGGACACGCTGCCGTTCCCGGCCTGGGACCTGGTGGACGTGGAGGCGTACCGCCGCGCCTGGACGGACGCGCACGGCTACTTCTCCTGGAACATGGCCACCAGCCGCGGCTGCCCGTACGGCTGCAACTGGTGCGCGAAGCCCATCTTCGGGCGGCGCTACACGCAGCGCTCCGCGGCCAACGTGGCGGAGGAGATGCGCCGCCTCAAGGACCACGTGGCGCCGGACCACATCTGGTTCGCGGACGACATCTTCGGCCTGACCGCCGAGTGGATCCGCGAGTTCGCCGACGAGGTGACCCGGCGGGACGCGCGCACGCGCTTCATGATGCAGTCGCGCGTGAACCTGATGCGCCCGGCGGCGGTGCAGGCGCTGGCGGAGGCGGGGGCGGAGGAGGTGTGGATGGGCGTGGAGAGCGGGTCGCAGAAGATCGTGGACGCCATGGACAAGGGCAGCAAGGTGGAGACGGCCCTGGAGGCCACGCAGGCCCTGCGCGGCGTGGGTATCCGCGCCTGCTGGTTCATCCAGCTCGGCTACATCGGCGAGACCTGGGAGGACCTGCTGATGACGCGCGACCTGATCCGCGAAGGGAAGCCGGACGACATCGGCGTCTCCGTGGCCTATCCGCTGCCCGGCACCAAGTTCCACGCCATGGTCAAGGAGCAGCTCGGCGCGCGGCGCAACTGGCAGGACACGGACGAGCTGGCCATGCTCTTCCACGGCACCTACGACACCGAGTTCTACAAGCTGGTCCGCGACGCGCTGCACCACGAGGTCAACACCGGCGCGCCGGACCCGGCGCGCTGGGCGGAGCTGGAGGCGCTCGAGGCGGAGCACCGCAGCGCCGACCCGCTGGTGCTGGCATGAGCGAGGAGACCATGTCGCTGAACCCCGCCGCCGCCGCGTTCGACGCGGTCGCGGAGAAGTTCGACGCCCGCTTCGGCGAGTGGCGCAGCGTGGCGGCCCAGCGCCGCGCGGTGCGCCGGGCGCTGCTGCGGGCCTTTCCCCCCGGCGCGCGGGTGCTGGAGATGGGCGGCGGCACGGGCGAGGACGCGGCTTGGCTGGCGTCGCAGGGATACCGGGTGCTGATGACGGACGTGTCGCCCACCATGGTGCGCGTGGCGGGCGAGAAGCTGGCCGGCACCGGCGTCCGCGTGCGCCAGGCCCCGGCGGAGGACCTGGGGCGGCTGGCGGACGAGGGCACCTTCGACGCCGCCTTCACCAACTTCGCGGGGCTCAACTGCGTGCCGGACCTGTCGCCGGTGGCGCGCGGGCTGGCGCGGCTCGTCCGCCCCGGCGGGCAGGCGGCGCTGGTGATCTTCGGCCCCTTTCCCCCCGGCGAGGTGGTGGTGGAGGCGCTGCACGGCCGCTTCCGCGAGGGCTTTCGCCGCCTGCGGCGCGGCGACGTGCCCGCGAAGCTGGGCGGCCGCGAGTTCGTGGTGCGCTACCATCGCCCCGCGGAGGTGGACCGGGTGATGGCACCCTGGTTCCGCCCCGTGCGCCGGGTGGGCATCGGCGTCTTCGTGCCGCCCAGCGCGGCGGAGCCCTTCATCTCCCGCTTTCCCCGCTTCGTGTCCGCGCTGGAGGCCCTGGACCGGGTGGTGGAGCGTCCCCTGGCGCTGCTGGGCGACCACGTGCTGTTCCAGTACGAGCGCACGGACGCGGGAGTGGAGCCGGCGTGAGCGTCGCGGCCCCCCAGCGCCGCCGCGGGCGCGCGGCCGGTCCGCCCGGCCCGCCCGCCCTGCCGGGCCCGGCCGCCCGCTTCCGCGCCGCGTAC
>DASTLD010000241.1:0-2931 GCA_035715345.1 Longimicrobium sp. | reverse complement strand
GCGGAAGACGCGGACTGGTAGAAACGTCCCCCGCGGTGCTCGATTCGGGTCCGGGCCGTGCATGGCTCCGGGCCCGTTCGTGCTGCCGTGAACTTTCGCCCCCGACGCCGATGCGCCGCCGTTCCATCGCCCCGACCCTGCCGCGGCTGGCCGCCGCGCTGCTGCCCGCGCTGTGCGCCTGCGCGCCGGTCCGCGCCCAGCCCGCCGCGCCGGGGCCGCCGCGGCTGGTGGTGCTCATCACCGTGGACCAGCTGCTCCCGGACTACCTCGAGCGCTGGGAGCGGCAGCTCACGGGCGGCCTGGGGCGGCTGTACCGCGGCGGCGCGGTGTTCGCGGACGCGCACCAGGACCACGGGGTGACGGAGACGGCGCCCGGCCACGCCAGCACGCTCAGCGGCCGCTTTCCACGCGGCACCGGCATCGTGTCCAACGCGCTGGGGGTGGAGGACCCCCAGGCGCCGCTGCTGGGCGGGGGCGGTCCGCCTGCGTCGCCATTCCGCTTTCGCGGCGGGACGCTGGCGGACTGGATGCGCGTGGCGGACGCGCGCTCCCGCTCCCTCTCCGTGAGCCGCAAGGACCGCGGCGCCATCCTGCCGGTGGGGCGCGCGGGGCGGGCGGTGTTCTGGTACGCCTACGACGGCGGGCGCTTCACCACCAGCACCTGGTACGCGGACACGCTGCCGGACTGGGTGGAGCGCTTCAACGCGCGGCACCCCGTGTCGGCGTTCGCCGGGCGCGCGTGGACGCTGCTGCTGCCGGAGCGCGAGTATCCCGAGCCGGACAGCGTGCCCGTGGAGTCGCGCGGCGAGGACTTCGTGTTCCCGCACGTCATGCCCACGGACCCGGCGCGCGTGGCCGGCCGCTTCGCGGACTTTCCCTGGGCGGACAGCCTGACGCTGGGGCTGGCGCTGGCCGGGCTGCGGGAGATGCGGCTCGGCGCCGGGCCGGCGCCGGACCTGCTGGCCGTCTCCCTCTCCACGACGGACGCGGTGGGCCACCGCTTCGGCCCGGACTCGCGCGAGGTCCACGACCAGGTGCTGCGCCTGGACCGCTGGCTGGGCGCGTTCATCGACAGCGTGTACGCCGCGGTGGACTCGTCGCGCGTGGTGTTCGCGCTGACGGCGGACCACGGCGTGGCGCCGTTCCCGGAGGTGCGGCCCGGCGGCGCGGCGGCGGCCGCGCGCTTCGTGGACGTGCAGCCGCTGGTGCGCGGGGTGCGCGCGGCGCTGGCGGCGGCCGGCGCCGACAGCACGGCGTTCGAGTGGGACGACGGCGTGGTGTACCTGCGCCGCGGCCGGCTGCGCGGCAGCGGCGTGGACGCGGACACGCTGATCGCGGGGTTCGCGGCGCGCATCCGGCGCGTGCCCGGCGTGCTGCGCGCGGACCGCCTGGCCGACCTGCGCGCGCTGCCGCCCGCCGCGCTGCGGCAGGACCGCTTCGCGCGGCGGTGGGTGAACATGATCCCGGCGGACTTTCCCGTGGAGCTGGTGGTGACGCAGCAGCCGGGGCACCTGTGGGGGCGCCGGACCAGCGCTTCGCACGGCAGCCCGCACGACTACGACACGCGCGTGCCGCTCATCTTCTACGGCGCCGGCATCCGCCCGGGGCGGTACGGCGGCTACCGGCGCGTGGTGGACATCGCCCCCACCCTGGCGCGGCTGCTGGGGGTGCCGCCCACGGAGGCGCTGGACGGTGTCGTGCTGGAGCAGGCGCTGCGGTAAGGACGCAGTCCAAGTCGCTGCTACGGCAGCAGATGCGCGAGTCGATCCCCGTTGCGTTCGGGCCGCGGGGTAATTATCTACCGGACAGCGTGGTTCTCTCCAGCGCTTCCCGCACCCGCATCCACGCGGGTGGGGCGTGCCGCGCTCCATCCGGAGCCATCTCAATGCGAGTTCCCTTCGCCGCATCCGCCGCCGTCCTCGCGCTCGTCCTGGGCGCGTGCGAGCGCATCCCCACCGCCGCACTGCCCGGCCCCGCCGCGGACGGGATCCCCGGGAACACGGCCCCGGTGGTGGACAACTTCGTGGGGAGCACCATCCTGGTGGGTGAGACCTGGTCCCTCACCGGCACCTTCACGGACCCCGAGCCCGACGAGTGGACCGCCACCGCCACCTACGGCGACGGGCCCGCCGAGCCCGTGCCCGTGAGCGGCCAGAGCTTCTTCCTCTCCCACACGTACACGGCCGCCGGCAGCTACGGCGTCACGGTGACGGTGACGGACGACGAGGGGGGATCGGGGAGCACGGGCGCCGTCGTGGAGGTGCTGACGCCGGCGCAGGGGACGGATGCGCTGGCCAACTCGCTGGACGACCTGATCGTGACCGGGCAGCTCACGGCGGACCAGGTGTACACGCTGCAGCGCCCGCTGTTCGCCGCCGCCGACCTGTTCGCGGCCGGCCGGACCTCCAACGCGCTGAACAAGCTGGACTCGGTGGAGCACAGGCTGGTCACCTGGGCGCGCCAGGGCCGCATCACCGCCGCCACCCGCGACCAGATCGTCGCGGAGCTCGACCGCCTGCGCGCGGCGAGCGCGCTGTAGGCCAGCCGAAGCGGCGGTCTGCGCGGGGAGGCCCCACCCCCCGGCCCCCTCCCCCCGCGCCGCACCAGCCCCGCGCACGACGCCGGCATCACTCGCGCGGCGCGTGGAGAGGGGGAGAACGTCGGCGCGGGGCGGGCGTGCATGCACGACAGGCCTGACCGCGCAGGCGCCGTCGGCGAAGGCCGACATCACGTTTTCGTAGCCGCGAATTCAACGCTTGGTGGGAAACTAAACGGAGTAATAGGACAAAGGGTGCCTGCGAGAGTAGCATTCGCTTGGAAGTTCATCCTATCCCCGCCAGGACAGGAGCGAATGCCATGGTCTGCACAGACACCTTTGTCACCACAGTGTACGTGCTGGTCGACGACTTCTGCAAGCAGAATCCGTTGGCG
>DASTLD010000240.1:0-4723 GCA_035715345.1 Longimicrobium sp. | reverse complement strand
GGGCGGGCGATGCGGACGCCCTGCGCGCGCTGCTGGCGGAGGACGCCGCCGCGGCGGACGCGCGGGCGGAGAACGGCGACAGCCCGCTGCTGGCGGCGCTGTACCACGGCCGCCGCGACCTGGCGGAGCTGGTGCGCGGCGCCGGCCGCACGCTGGACGCACACGAGGCCGCCGCGCTGGGCGACACGGAACGCCTGCGCGCGCTGCTGGACGCGGACCCCGGGGCGGTCGGCCGGCTGACGCACGACGGCTGGAGCATGCTGCACTATGCGGCGTTCTTCGGGCACGTGGAGGCGGTGCGGCTGCTGCTGGCGCGCGGGGCGGACCCCAACCAGCTCTCCACCAGCGCGATGCGCAACACGCCGCTGCACGCCGGCCTCTCCGGCCCGCTGCCCGCCGAGGGCGTGCGGCTGCTGCTGGAGGCCGGCGCGGACGTGAGCGTGCGCCAGCACGGCGGCTACGCGCCCATGCACTCCGCCGCGGCGCGCGGCAGCGTGCAGCTGATGGAGATGCTGCGCGCGCGCGGCGCGGAGACGGATCCCGTGGCGGACGACGGCAGGCGGCCCGTGGACTTCGCGCGGGAGCGGGGGCACGCGGACGCGATGGCGTGGCTGCGCGCGCACGGGGCGGCGGAGCCGGCCGCGGCGGGGAATTGACGGGCGGGCGCGCGGCCGGATAGAGTTGCGGCGAGCCCATCTCCCCGTCCACGCGGTACCGGCGGACCCCCTGATGAGAACACCCCGCGCGCGCGTCCTTTCCCTGCTGCTGCTGGCGCTGGCGGCGTGCACGCCCCGGCCCGCACCGGCGCCCGCCCCGCCCCCGGCGCCCCCGCCGCCGGCCGCGGCGGAGCTGGACCCGGAGCTGGAGCGCATCGCGCGCGAGGAGCGCGCCCGCGTGCTGTTCGGCGAGGGGGTGGCGCTGGGGCGGCAGGGGCGCTGGACGGATGCGGCGGACCGCTACCGGCGCGCGGCGGAGCTGCACGCGGACTCGGTCACCTACCACATGGCGCTCGCCGACGCGCTGCTGAACGCCGGGCGGGAGTGGGAGGCCGCCGACGCGCTGCAGGCCGGCATCCGCGTGGAGGAGGCCCGCCCCGCGCCCAACCACCGCGTGCTGGCCGTGGACTACGAGCGGCTGCTGCGCCTGCTGACGCGCCTGAACCGCGTGGACGAGGCGCGCACGGCCCGCGCGCGCATGGAGCACCACCGCCGCATGCGCGACGCGGAATCGCCGTAGGCCGTGCGCGTCAGCGGCCGGGCAGCGGCACCGGCACCCACTCTTCGTAGCCGCGCGCTCCGATGACGAATCCCGCAGCGCCGCCGGCCAGCGTCAGGCCCGCCGCCAGAACGGGGATGGCCTCCGCATTGCCCTCGTGGCCCTCGGAGGCGCTCGAGATCCCCAGCACCACGCCGACGCCGGCGCCCACCAGCAGACCGGCCAGCGCGCCGCGCACAGTGGATCTGCGCACGCTCCGCGCGGACGGGTGAACCCAGCCGCGGCTCTTCTCCATCCGCGCCACCAGGGTGAGCGGGATGTCCACGCGCCGGGCGTCCGGCGTCACCGAGTCGGCCTGGATCAGCACCAGCTTGTCCGGGCCGAGCGCGGCCAGGCGCCCCTGCAGCGGCCCGGCCCCGCCCATCTCCGGCACCCACACGCGCACCCGCGGATGCACGGCCGTGTCGGCGGGCGCGGCCGCCTGGGCGCGCAGCGGCGGCGCCAGGCACAGCACCGCGAGCGCGAGCAGCGTTCTCGTCTTCACGATCCCCGGGATGGATCGGGTGATGGGATTCAGGGCGCGAGCCGGTCCGTGCGCGCGGCCATGACGAAGTCGTTGCGGTGCAGCCCGCGGATCTTGTGCGTCCACCAGGTCACGGTGACGCGGCCCCACTCCGTCAGCAGCGCCGGGTGATGGCCCTGCTCCTCCGCCGCGGCGCCCACGCGGTTGGTGAACGCCAGCGCGCCCGCGAAGTCCGGGAAGTCGAACACGCGCTCCAGCCGGGGGATCCCGTCGCGCTCCACCACGCGCCACTCCGGCACCTGCGGCAGCAGCTCGCGCATCTCCTCGTCCGTCACGGTGGGCGCGCCCGTGCGGCACGCCTCGCAGGCGGCGGATGCCAGCGGTTCCATCATCCCCCCTTGGTTCAGGACGCGGCCAGGGACTGCGCGATCAGGCGCCGCAGCTCACGGTCGTCGGCGGCAACGGGGCCCACGTGCGTCCAGAGCAGCGTGCCCTTGCGGTCCACCAGGAAGGTGGTGGGCACGCCGATGGTGGCAAAGGTGGAGCCGACGCGCTCGTCCGGATCCAGCCACACCTCGTAGTCGGCGCCGAACTCCGCCAGGAACTCGCGGATGCCCTGCTGCTGGCCGCCCTGGTCGATGCTGACGCCCACCACGCGCAGCCCGGCCGGGCCGAACTCGCGGTGGAGCTGCTGCAGGGCCGGCATCTCGCGGCGGCAGGGATGGCACCAGGTGGCCCACACGTTCAGCAGCACCGGCGTGCCGCGCAGCTTTTCCAGCGACACCTGGGCCCCGTCGAGCGAAGTGGCGCTGTAGGCGGGCACGGGATCGCCCACGGCGGGCGGGCGGCCGGCGCGCGCCGCCTCGCACCCGGCCAGCAGCAGCGCCAGCACGGGGACGGCGGGCCGCATTGCCCACCGCGTCATCGCCGCTCCGCCGCCAGGGCCATGCGCGCCACCCGGACCGTGGAGGTGTCGCCGGGGACGGTCCAGGCGAAGTAGACCGCATCGCCCGCGCGGGTCATGCGGGGAAAGCCGCTGGCGCGCACGGCGCTGGACTCCGCCACGACGACCGGATCGCCCGCCTTGCCGTCGGCCGAGACGCGGCGGGCGCGGACCTCCGCCCGCTCGCCGTCGCCGCGCTCGATCCAACTCACCAGCGCGCCGCCGTCCGCCAGCAGCTCCACGTCCACGCGCCCGGCCGGCCGGCCCGCGTCGATCCGGACGGGCGCGCCGAACGTTGCTCCCGCGTCCGTGGAGAAGGCGAGCTGCACCGCCGTGTCGCGCGCGGCCGTGTACCACGCCACCGCCACCCGCTGCCCGTCCGCGGCCACCTGCGGTCCGTTGACCGGGCAGGCCGGCATCTTCCACCCGTCCGCGTGCACCGGCTTCGGCTCCGTCCAGGCGCCGTCCACATGCCGGGTGATGTAGATGTCGCGGATCTCGTCCGGCGAGCGGTCGCGGTAGACCACGATGGGGCCGCGCGCGGTCATGGCCGCGCCGGTCTGGCAGCAGTCGCAGACGCGCGGGTCCAGCGTGCGCTCGGCGCCCAGCGTGCCGTCGCGGGCCACCGTGGTGGAGACCAGCGCCATCTCGTTGGAGGGGTCGTGCTCGTCCGCCGTCGCCGCGTACTTGCGCCCGTCCAGCCACACCACGGCCAGCGAATCGCCCGCGGGCCACATGGAGACGAAGCCGTGCTCGCTGGCGGTGCCGTCGCGGTGGGGCACCACGCCCTGGCTCCAGGTGGCGCCGCCGTCCGCGGACTGGGCCACGCGCACGTCGTAGGCGTACTTGCCGTCGCCGCTGCGCTGCAGCCAGTGCGCGGCCAGGCGGCCGTCCGGCAGCGGCGTCAGCATGGGAAAGTCCGCCCAGTTGATGAACCAGTCGCCCCCCCGGGCGATGGTGCGCGGCGCGGACCACCTGCCGTTCTCCAGCACCGCGAAGCGCAGGGCGTGCGTGGAGTCCGCCCCCTGCTCCAGCCACGACATGTAGACGCGCCCGGCGGCGCCCGCGGCCAGGTGCGGCTCGCCGCTGCGGGGCCCCGCGGGCGAGGTGACCTCGATGACCACGCCGGGCCGCGCGGTCTCGTCCGCGCCGGCGCTGCCGCACGCGGCCAGCGCCACGGGCAGCGCCGCGGCGGCGCGCATCTTCCAGCGATCCATCATGCCGGCATCTCCGTGGGAGCGTTGAAGCCTGGAAGGTGACCCCGGGTCTTGCGGGGGATGCTGAATTATCGGCGCGCGCCCGCCGTCCGGCAACGTGGGGGCGGGGGGATGAATGAAACCCCGGCGTCCGCCGCGCCGTACGGCCCGCCCGACGCTGGAGCAGGACACCCTACCGGATGGAGAGCACACGATGATCGGACTGATCGCGGCGATGGCCGCTGCTTATTTCGGGTTCACGATGACCCGCGACTTCGTGCGCCGCCGGCTGGCGTACGTGAACGCGGTGCAGGCGGGCGGCGCGCCGCTGGTGGCGGGCGTGCTGGCGGGGGCCGCGGCGCTGCCGGTGGTGGGGATCCTGCCGCTGGTGGGGATGGGGACCGCGGTGGCGTTCGGCGCCAGCGTGGGCGTGGGCGTCAAGGCCGGCGCCTCCGAGACCCGCCGCCGCCGCGCCGGCTACTGACGCCGCGGCCGCGCAACCGGACCAACACGAACGCGAGCGGCGCCTCCGGAGACGGGGGCGCCGCTTCTCGTTTGGGATTGGTGGGGTACCGGGGGGATGCGTGGAGCGATCACGGACGAGCCGTTCCGAGCGAAGCCCGCATCCAGCCGGCGGTTGAAACCGCGCCTGAGACAACACGAAGTCCGCCTGCGCGGACTGAACGGGAAAGTGCCGTGTGCAGGGCGGAGATCTGCGCATTTCCATGGTAGAGACGCCCCGCCGGGGCGTCTCTACGGGGCCAGACGGAACACGGCAGGTCGCACCGCGCGCAGACAGCCCCTCCCCCGAAGTTGGGGGAGGGGCAAGCGAGGAACGAGCGGGGA
>DASTLD010000239.1:0-3551 GCA_035715345.1 Longimicrobium sp. | reverse complement strand
GCGGGGAACGCGTCCGCGAAGGCGGACATCACGTTTTCGTAGCCGCGAATTCATTCGCCGGGGGCCCCGCGCGCCGGCCTCCGCTCCGTGCGCGATGGGCCGCGGAGATCGCCGCCTGCGCCGGTGCCCGCCGATGCGCGGAACCCGTCCGCGCAGGCGGACATCACGTTTTCATAGCCGCGAATTCATTCGCCGGGCCGCCCCCTCGCCGGGCCCCGCTCCGTGCGCCACGGGGCGCGGAGATCGCCGCCTGCGCCGGTGCCCGCCCGCACACGGAACCCGTCCGCGAAGGCGGACATCACGTTTTCATAGCCGCGAATTCATTCGCCGGGCTGCCCCCTCGCCGGGCCCCGCATCGGATCACATCGGCCTCGGCCTCGGCGCCCGCCTGCTCCGGATCGCCGCGCCGGCGCCCGCATCGTGCGATCCGGCCCGCGTGCATCATCGCCTGCGCATTGTTCGCGCTGGCCGGGTGCGGGGGAGGGGGTGGCGGCGACGAGACGGTCATCCGGTTCTGGGGGATGGGGCGGGAGGGGGAGGTGGTGGGGGAGCTGGTGCCGGAGTTCGAGCGCCTGAACCCCGGCATCCGCGTGGACGTGCAGCAGATCCCCTGGAGCGCCGCGCACGAGAAGCTGCTGACGGCGTTCGTGGGCGGCGCCACGCCGGACGTGTCGCAGCTCGGCAACACCTGGGTGCCCGAGTTCCAGGCGCTGGACGCGCTGGAAGAGCTGGAGCCGTGGGTGGCGCGCTCCGCCAGTGTGCCGCGCGCGGACTACTTCCCCGGCATCTGGGCCACCAACGTCGTCGACGGGCGCACGTACGGCATCCCCTGGTACGTGGACACCCGCGTGCTCTTCTATCGCCCGGACCTGCTGGCGGCGGCGGGATACCCGGAGCCGCCGCGGACGTGGGAGGAGTGGCGCGCGGCGCTGCGGGCGCTCAAGCAGAGGATGGGCCCGGAGCGCTGGCCGGTGCTGATGCCCACCAACGAGTGGCCGCAGCCGGTGATCCTGGGCATGCAGGCCGGCGCGCCGCTGCTGCGCGACGGCGGGCGCTACGGCTGGTTCCGCGACCCGCGCTTCCGCCAGGGCTTCGAGTTCTACGTCAGCCTGTTCCGCGAGGGCCTGGCGCCCGCCGTCAGCGCGTCCGAGATCAGCAACCGCTACCAGGAGTTCGCGCAGGGCAACGTCGCCATGGTCATCACCGGGCCGTGGGAGATCGGCGAGTTCTCCACCCGCGTGCCGGCGGACGTTCCCTGGGCCACGGCGCCGCTGCCGGGGCCGGACGGGCCGGGCAGCTCGCTGGCGGGCGGGGCCAGCCTGGTGCTGTTCCGCGCGTCGAAGCACAAGGAAGCCGCGTGGAAGTTCGTGGAGTTCCTTTCCCGGCCGGAGACGCAGGTCCGCTTCTACCGGCTGACCGGCGACCTGCCCGCGCGGCGCAGCGCGTGGCAGGACACCGCGCTCAGCGCCAACCGCCACGCCCGCGCCTTCCGGCAGCAGCTCGACCGCGTGGTGCCGCTGCCGCAGGTGCCGGAGGCGGAGCAGATCGTCAGCAAGGTGTTCGAGCAGGGCGAGCGCGCCGCGCGCGGCCAGGCCACAGTGGACCAGGCGCTGGCGGCGCTGGACGGCGAGGTGGACCGGCTGCTGGAGAAGCGGCGCTGGCTGCTGGCGCGCCGGGAGCGGCGGCCGTGAGCGACCTGACCACCGGCACGGCGGACGTCGGCGCGCGCGCCGGCATGGCTGCGGCGGCGCTGGAGCGGCCCCGGCGCGGCCGGCGCTACCGCCCGCCCTCGGAAGACAACCCCGCCGCGTGGATCTTCCTGGCGCCCGCGCTGACGCTCATCGCCGTCTTCTTCTTCCTGCCCGTGCTGGCGGCGCTGCTGCTGAGCTTCACGGACTTCGACATCTACGCCATCGGCGATCCCGGCAGCGCGCGCTTCGTGGGCACGCGCAACTACGAGCAGCTGCTGGAGACGCCGCTCTTCTGGCAGGCGCTCAAGAACACGCTGTACTTCGCCGCGGTGGGCGGGCCGCTGTCCATCGCCGTGTCCCTCGGCGCGGCGCTGCTGGTCAACGCGAAGCTGGTGCGCTTCAAGGGCTTCTTCCGCACCGTCTACTTCGTCCCGTTCGTCACCACGCTGGTGGCCGTGGCCATCGTGTGGCGCTACCTGTTCCACACCCGCTACGGCCTGCTCAACTGGTTCCTGGGGCTGTTCGGCGCCGGGCCCGTCGACTGGCTGGGCGACCCGCGCTGGGCCATGCCCGCCATCATCCTGATGACGGTGTGGAAGAGCTTCGGCTACAACATGCTCATCTTCATCGCCGGGCTGCAGGCCATTCCCGAGGAGCTGTACGAGGCGGCGACGATCGACGGCGCGGGCGCGTGGCAGCGCTTCCGCCACGTGACGCTGCCGCAGCTGGGGCCCACGCTGGTGTTCGTGACCGTCATCACCATGATCGGCTTCTTCCAGCTCTTCGTGGAGCCGTACGTGATGACGCAGGGCGGCCCCCTGCGCGCGACGACCAGCGTGGTGCTGCTCATGTACGAGGAGGGCTTCCGCTGGTGGCGGCTGGGCTTCGCGGCGGCCGTCGCCTTCGTGCTGTTCGTGGTGATCCTGGCGGCCACGCTGGTGCAGCTGCGCTTCCAGAAGAAGGCGGAGGCCGCGTGAGCCCGCGCGCGGTCAAGGCGCTGCTGTACGCGCAGCTCGCCATCGGCGCCGTGCTGGCGATGGTGCCCATGCTGTGGATGGTGTCCGCGTCGCTGATGCCGGCGGGGCAGGCCAGCACCTATCCCCCGCGGCTGTTCCCGAAGGGCATCACCTTCGAGCACTACGTCGCCCTGTTCACGCGGCTGGACCTGGGGCGGTCGCTGGTGAACAGCGCCATCATCGCGGTGACGGTGACGGCGCTGTCCATCCTGGTGAACTCCGCGGCGGGGTACGCGTTCGCCAAGCTGCGCTTCCGCGGGCGCGACCGGCTGTTCCGCGTGCTGGCGGCGGGGCTGGTGATCCCCGTGCAGGTGACGATGCTGCCGCTCTTCCTGCTGCTCAAGGAGATGGGGCTGATCAACACCTACTGGGGGGTGATCATCCCGGGGCTGGCCAGCATCTTCGGCATCTTCCTGATCCGCCAGTACGCCGTCTCCATCCCCGACGACCTGCTGGACGCGGCGCGGGTGGACGGCGCGGGCGAGCTCCGGATCTTCCGCTCCATCGTGCTGCCGACCATCGTGCCGATCCTGGCCACGCTGGGCATCTGGACGTTCCTGAGCACCTGGAACGACTTCATGTGGCCGCTGATCGTGCTGTCGGACGAGCGGCGGTACACGCTGCCGGTGGCGCTGGCCAACCTGGTGGGCGAGCACGTGCAGGACACGGAGCTGATGATGGCCGGCTCGGTGCTGACCATCCTGCCGGTGATGCTCGTGTTCCTGTTCCTGCAGAGGTACTACATCCAGGGCGTGATGGTGGGGAGCGTGAAGGGATGAGCAGAGATCACCGCGTTCCGGCAGAGCTCGCGCTGCGTCCGTGGGCTGCCCTCTCTCCCGGCCTC
>DASTLD010000238.1:0-28470 GCA_035715345.1 Longimicrobium sp. | reverse complement strand
ACATCGCCTTCCTGATCCACACGCTGGGCCACTACTCCAGCGCGCTGCCCGTGCTGGAGAAGGTGCTGCCGCTGGTGCCCTTCCAGCGCGAGCGCATCCTGGTGCTGGCCAGCACCGCGCGCGCGGCCGGCGCCGTGCGCGACCGGCTGCGCTTCGAGCGCACGGCCGCCGCGGTGGTGGAGCTGGCCGCCGAGGACTCGGAGATGTCCGCCGGCGCCCTGTACCACGTGGCCCAGGGCGCGCGCAGCTTCGAGCAGTGGGAGCGCGCGGCGGAGCTGGCCGCGCGCGCGCGCCGGTCCGCCGCCGCCCGCGGCAACCAGACGGTGGCCGCGCTGGCGGGCGCGCTCCTGTCCGAGCTGCAGCGCCGCGAGGGCGGCGACGAGGACCGCATCCCCCCCGAGGGGGGCGAGGTGGACCGCATGGTTGCCCTGGTCCTCAAGCGCCTGCAGAAGCACACCGCCCCCCGCGACCGGAGGGCGGTGCCACCCGAGCGGTTCCCGACCTACTAGGTCAGTTCCCGCTCCCCGCCGTCCCCCCGTTCCGCTGCGTCGTGGTGTCCGACGCGGTGGTCGCGCCGTCGCCGCTCCCGTCCGCGACGTAGCCCGTCTCCCCCGCCCCGCCGTCGCGGTTGCCGCTGCCGGCGGTGCCGCCGTTCTCCCACCGCACCCAGCCCTCCCGCTCCGCCGCGGCGCCGTCGGGAGTGGAGATGCCGGGGTCGCAGGCCGCGCACACGCACACGAGGAGAGCCGCCGCCGCCGCCAGGGTATGCCTTTTCATGGAACGCCTCCGTGGAAAGAAAGAAGTGGACAACTGGGACAGGAAGAACATAAGGCCGCACCGAATACGACAGCAACTAGAGTACGTTTTGGGGCACCGCACGTAAGGGGACCACCGCTGGTGGACATTCCACGTGGGGATGTACGGCGGGCCCTGGCGCGGTCGTCTCGCAATGGCACGTAAGGATTGACGCGCGCGCTTCCCTCCACAACTATGCTGCCCGGCCGCGGGAATGGACAGAGTAGCCATTCCGGCACCCGGAGCGCCATGGGAGCCTTGCTCTCCCGTGACGGGCGTCTCCGCACCGCGGAACCCGGCGGACAATGGCCGATTCAGCCCGAGAGATTCCCTACCCCGACGTCGACATCGCCGCGGTGCGGCGGCACGCCAACCTGCGCGCCAACGCCACCTCCGCCCGCCAGGTGGCGGAGCAGGTGGGCATCCGCCACCAGTCGCTGCAGAAGTTCCTGGACGGCGCCCAGCCCTACGCCCGCAACCGGGGCCTCCTCTGCGAGTGGTACCTGCGCGAGCGCCCCGCCCGCCCCGCGGCGCCGGCGGAGGGGGCGGGCGCGCCGCCGCCCCACGACCCCGAGGCCTGCATCGACGTGCTGCTGCGCGAGCTGCGGGGCGAGGCGCGCAGCGAGGCGCGCCAGCGGATCAGCAACGCCATCGCCCAGGGGTACCGGCGCATGGGGCTGCCGGAGCCCCACTGGCTGTAAGGCTGCGCCGGGTGATCGAGGGAGGACCGCAACCGTCCGCTTTGTCCAGTGGCAGCAGGCGGTAATGAGAGCCGGAAATCAGTATCACAACTTGGCGTGATAAGTATGGACAAGCGCCGATTCCGCCGTTAGGGTGATGGGGACGCGGCGCTCGCTCCGGGTGGGAAAGTGCACGGACGGGGAGGGAGCGGCCGGGTGCAGTTTGATGGCGGCAGCACGCAAATCCGGCAGGACCCTCCATTCCAGCGCACGAAAGGACCCACCATGTCCCCGCTCCGGCGCGCCACTCAGGCCTTCCTGTTCACGCTGCTCTTCGCGCTGTCCGCGTGCGGCGAGCAGGCCACGCTGCCGGACGCGCCGGGGCTGCGGGCGGAGGCGGGCCCCAGCCGCGAGTACAACTGCGCCGTGGGGGTCTACTGCCTGGAGCCCATCACGGTGGAGGCCCGCCAGACCTGCGACCCCTGGCTGCAGGTGGACTGGTCGTGCGAAGACGACGCGGGGTGCCTGATGACGGCGGGAGGCGGGGGCCAGGCGGGGCTGGCGAGCTGCCCGGGCGGCGGCGGGACGGGCGGCGGCGGCGAGCCGGACCCGACGGACGATCCCTACTCCGGCGGCGGCACCGCGCCGGGCGACACCACGGGCACCTGCGACCCCATCATCGACCTGTCGTGCGAGCAGCCGCTCACGGACGCGGACCGGGCGCTGCTGGCCTACGTGCTCAAGACCTACCTGCGGCCGGCGTCGCAGTTCACCGACTCGCAGGCGGCGCAGGAGTGCCAGGAGATGACGGAGAAGTTCGAGCACATGTTCGCCTCCGGAGACGTGATGCGGGGCAACTACGACACGCAGGCGGACCACGGCCTGGGCGTGACGCCGCACTACGGCGCCTACAACGAGCGGACGCAGAACATCCACTTCGATCCCCAGTACCTGGACGCCGCCGCGGGGGGCAGCGTGGCGGACCAGAAGGAGATCGCGAAGACCGCGCTGCACGAGGCCGCCCACGCGCTGGGCTTCCAGCACGGAGACCCGGTCTACATGGGCGGCATCGACCTGTACGCCGATCCGTACTTCAGCCGGCTGAACCCCGGATCCAACTCATGCCTCAACTTCTGAGGGCGCTGGCCGTCCTGGCGCTCCTGACGGCCGCGCCCGCCGCGGCGCAGGAGCGCCCGCCCACGCGCGAGGAGGCCGCGGTCAACGCCGTGATCTCCCACCGCGTGCAGTGGCTGCGCGACGACACGCCCTTCCACGCCTGCCGCGTGTTCGAGGCGCTGGGCCGGCCGGCGGACTTTCCCGCGGGCATCCTGCCCGCGCACCGCCGCCTGCTGACCCGCACGCAGGACCCCTGCGCTCCGCCGGCCCCCGGCGCACCGCCGGCGGACGTGGTGCTGCTGGACACGCTGCTGGTGCAGGACTCCACCGCCAGGGTGTCGCTGACCGTCCGCGCGGGCGAGCGGGTGCACCGCGAGCAGTACCGGCTGGTGAACCCCGGGCGCGGCTCCTGGGGGCTGGAGAGCGTGCTCTCCTGGGGCCACCTGCGCGTCCACGGCGTCCCCCCCCGCGATCCGCGGCGCGACAAGCCCGCCGACGACGAGGACGACTGCGGCGCCGGGCAGCGGGCGGCCACCCCGGACAGGCGGTAGCTCACGCGATTTTCCTTGCGCCGGCGCGCCCGGCGCGGCATCTTCGCAATGTCTCCAGCTTGTTTGGGGACATCGCATTATTATTGCCGGCCGATCCATACGCTTCGGCCACACACACCTTCATGCGGAGACACCACCATGCCCGGCAAGTCACCCATCACCACAGTGGTCGTCGGCGAGGAAGGCCCGGTCTACACCACCATGGCCGTCGGCGAGGAAGAGCCCCGGCCCACCACGGTCGAGGTGGGCGAGGAAGAAGGCGTGACCACGTTCGTGCTCGGCGAGGAGGGCCCCGTCTTCACCACCGAGGCCGTGGGCGAGGAGGAGCCGCGGCCCATCGGCGGGGACGGCGGCGAGACGTACCTGACGAAGGCGGTGGGCGAGGAGGAGGGCGGCGGCAACCGGCCGGACATCCCGCCGGGGCAGGACCGCGCCACCACCTTCGCGATCGGCGAGGAGGAGGGCGGCGGCAGCGGCGGCCTGGAGACGGCGGATGCGGCCGCCGGGGAGGCCGGCGCCGCGGGGCGGCCGGGCACCACCACCACCATGGCCGGGGGCGAGGAGGACTTCCTGACCACGATGGCGCTGGGCGAGGAGGGGCCGGTGTACACCACGATGGCCGTGGGCGAGGAGGAGCCCCGCACCACCACCCTGCGGCTGGGCGAGGAGGAGGACCCCGCCGCGGACCGCGCCATCCAGGCCCGCAACCCCAACCCGTTCGGCCACTACTGAGCCGATCCCCAACAGTGCAGCGCCCCGCCGAATTCCTCCGGCGGGGCGCTGCTGTTCCATCACCCGTCTCCCTGCCCTTCTTCGCCGGGCAGCGGGATCTCGTCCGCCGGCACCAGCACCACCTTCCCGTCGCGCCAGACAGCCAGCGGCACACCCGTCTGCCGGTGCCTGAGGATCGTGATCGTGTGCGCCTGCGCCATTGCCCTGTCGATCAGCTCGCGATCTTCCATCAGCCGACCAATGTCAGATTCCTCGGAGTCGTGCTCGGGCATCCTCACCTCCACTCTGCATCTGTCCGGACAGCGCGATCTCCACTGCCCATCACCCCGTGTTGCGGAGGCCGGCGGAGATGCCGCTGATGGTGGCGGCCAGGGCATAGTCCAGCTCGTCGCCCTGCTCGCCGGCACGCTTGCGGCGCAGCAGGCTGACCTGGATCAGGCTCAGCGGGTCCACGTACGGGTTGCGCAGGCGGATGCTGCGCGCCAGCACGGGATTGCTCTCCAGCAGCCGCGCCTGCCCGGTCACGCGCAGCAGCATCCGCCGGGTGCGCTCGAACTCGTCCACCACCATCGCGAACACGCGCTCCCGCAGCGCCTCGTCCGGCACCAGCTCCGCGTACCGCCGCGCGATGGAGAGGTCCGCCTTGGCCATCCCCATCTCCACGTTGCGGACCAGGTCCTCGAAGAGCGGAAAGCCGCCCATCATCTCCCGCAGCAGCGCCTCGTTCCCGTCGCCCTGCCGCGCGAAGCGCTCGAGCGCGTGGCCCACGCCGAACCAGGCGGGCAGCACGTGGCGGCTCTGCATCCACCCGAACACCCAGGGGATGGCGCGCAGGTCCTCCAGCCCGCGGCTCTCGCCGCGCCGCGCGGGGCGCGAGCCGATGCGCGCGTGCTCCAGCTCCGCCACCGGCGTGGCCTGCTGGAAGTACGCGAGCACGTCCGGGTCGTCCGCGATGCGGGCGCGGTAGAAGGCGAAGGCGTCCGCCGACATCGCCTCCATCGCGTGTTCCCAGCGCGCGTCCAGGGCGGCGCGCTCCGGCAGGGCCAGCATGCCCAGCGAGGCGGCCACCATCAGCTCCAGGTTGCGCTCCGCCAGCACGGGGTCGCTGTACTTCCAGTGCAGCACCTCGCCCTGCTCGGTGATCTTGATCTGCCCGTCGAACGCGCCCGGCGGCTGCGCGGTGATGGCGCGGTGCGTGGGCCCGCCGCCGCGCCCCACCGTGCCGCCGCGGCCGTGGAACAGGCGCAGCTGCACGCCGCACGCGCGGGCGACGGCGTGCAGCGCGCGGTGCGCCTTGAAGATCTCCCAGGTGCTGGTGAGCATCCCCCCGTCCTTGTTGCTGTCGGAGTAGCCCAGCATCACCTCCTGCCGCCGCTGCCAGGAATCCAGCAGCCGCGCGTAGTCCGGCCGCGTCCACAGCTCGCGGCAGATGTCGGGGCAGCGCCGCAGGTCGTCGATGGACTCGAACAGCGGCACCGGCATCAGCCCCGGATCGCCCTCACCCGCGGCGACCCGTACGCCCGCCGCCTCCGCCAGCCGCACGACCGCCAGCACGTCGTCCACGCCCGTGGCGCCGCTGATGACGTGGGTCTGCACGGCCTCGGGGGGATACGACCGCTTCGCGTCCGCGATGGCGCGCATGGTCGCCAGCACCTGCAGCGTGTCCTGCGACGGCGCGTCCGGCAGCGCGACGCCACCGCCCGCGGCGGCGAACAGCTCGTCGCGGGCGCGGGCGTGGATGCGCGCGTGCTGGCGCACGTCCAGCGCGTGCAGGTGGAATCCAAAGGTCTCCACCTGGCGCAGCAGCGGGTCCAGGAGAATGCCCGCCAGCCGCTCACCCCGGTGCGCGGCCAGGCTGTCGCGCACCAGGCGCAGGTCGGCGGCGAACTCCTCGGCGCGGGCGTAGGCGTGCGGGTGGCCGGGCTCGTCGCGGGCGGAGCGCACGCGGCGGCCCACGTGGCCCAGGAAGCGGCGGTACGCCTCCGTGCCCGCGCGCGTCTCGGGCACGGGGTCGAGGGACGGGATCGTCGCCGCGTACGTCTCCAGCGCCTGCAGCAGCTCGGGCGACGCTGGCACCTGGTGCGTGGACGGGCTCAGGCGCTCCACCAGCGTCTCCAGCGCGCGGACGTAGTGGTCCAGCACCGTGCCGCGCGCCATGCGCAGCGCGTCGTGCGTCACCCGCGGCGTCACGTACGGGTTGCCGTCGCGGTCGCCGCCGATCCAGGAGCCGAAGCGCACCACCGGCGGCAGGTCGCGCGCGGCGGTCTCATCGCCGAAGACGCGCGTGAGCGCATCCGCCATCTCCTGGTACAGCCCAGGGAGGGTGGGGATTATGACGTCGGGAAAGTAGTCGAGGCCCATCTTGACCTCGTCGGCCACGGCGGGGCGGCGGCGGCGCACCTCGTCCGTCTGCCAGAGCGCGGTGATCTCCGCGGCGACGGCGGCCTCTTCCGCGGCGGCCTGCGCGTCCGTCAGCGGCAGGCGGTCCAGCCGGTCCAGCGCCCGCGCGATGCGGCGGCGCTTGAACAGCACGGTGCGCCGCGCCACCTCCGTGGGGTGCGCGGTGAAGACGGGGATGACGGCCACCCGCGCCAGGTGCTCCAGCACCTGCTCCCGCGACAGCCCCTCCGCCCGCAGGCGCAGCAGGGTGCCCTCGAAGGTGCCCGGCTGCGGCGCCTGGCCCGTGCGCAGGCGCGCGGCGCGGCGGCGGCGCTTGCGGTGCGCGGTCTCCGCCAGGTTGGCCAGCTCGAAGTAGGTGGAGAACGCCTGGGTCAGGCGATACGCCAGCCGCACCTCCATCCCCTCAACGATGCGCTCGGCGCGCGCACGCTGCTCGTCGTCAGGGGTGCCCGGCTCCGGCGCGTCACCGTCGTCCTGCTCGCGGTGGCCGATGGACAGGCCGCGCAGCTCCTCCACCGCCGCGAAGAGCGCGTCGCCCTCCTGCTCGCGGATCACCTGGCCCAGCAGCATGCCGAGCGAGCGCACGTCGCGGCGCAGGGGCTCGTCCTTGAGCGGCGCCGCGTCCGCCGTCAGCTCCGCCAGCCGCCGTGCCTGGTCGCGCACGCTCCAGAGGGTTTCATCGGTCATGCGAACTCCGTGAGACGAGACCCGTGCGGCTCCCGCAAGCCACACATCGAGAAAGACTCACAGCTTCGGGGTCGTGAAAAAACCAGGGTGCGTCCATCAGTACAGGCTGTGTCGAAATCGGGGCACCCACCATCACCTTGGCCAGGAGATCCGATGTTCTGCAGCGACGAATGGAACGCCGTGCAGCCCGGCTCGATGCTGCACGTGGAGTTCACCTGCGACGACAGTGCCGCGATCACCGGCACGTATCGCGTCCAGTCCGATCACGCCGCCGATGAGACGGAGATCGACGGCGCGAGCTTCCCCCTGAGACGGAGGGTCTCGCATGGGGAGCGGCATGAGGTGACGTTCCGAGCGATGTTTACGGGTTCCAGAAGCGACGTATCCCTCGTGGCTACGGTCGTCCGGCCAGACCAGAGCCTGCATGGCCAGCCGTACCAGTGCAGTGGTACGCTCGACGATCAGGATCCGCTCTGCACCGTCGAACTCTTTGCCAATGGTGCAGTATGAACCGGCTATACGGATTCCTTCTGGCGTGGGCGACCGGCGCAGCGCTGCTGCCCATCAGTGCCGCAGCACAGGTCTGCCAGGACGCGGAGACAGTCCTCGGATGCTACAACCGGCGCGTCAACGAGTACGGGCGCCAGCTTCGCGAGGCCCGCACCGTCCGCGCAACTCCCGCGGTCGAGGCCGCGTCCAAGACGGAGAAGAAGGAGTTGGAGGCTTCCGCGACGGGGCCACACCTTGCCAACGAGGCCGCTCGGTCCGCCATCCGCGACTTTCTGCCTCGCTTTGCCGGGGCGCTGGTGACGGATGACCCGACCGGCAACGTCCCGGCCATAGACCTGCGGTTCAACCTCCACGCCGGTGCCGACAGCGCACACCGATCCGGGTCGACTCTGCAGGCCGGAGTCACGCTCCACCAGGCGAAGCTGTTCGAACCTCTGGTCGACTCTATCCCAAGCTCCATACGGGACGCCTCACGCGCGCGTCTCGAGAAGGAGCTGGAGGATGGGGACGATGCGACCGCGTTCGTGGCCCTGAACTTCGAGGGGCGGGATGTCGGCCGCTCGTTCGGATCTCACCAGGAGCTGATCAACCGCCTGGCGAGGGAACTGGTGACCGCACAGGTTGCCGACACTGGAGAGGCTGCGGCCGCCAGGGACAGGCATCTCCGCATCCGCCGATCCATCAGCCCGGACTCGCTCGACCCCGATCGCCGCTTTGCGCCGGAGTGCGCCGCGCAGTGGTCCGGCATCCAGCTCAGCACGCTGCAGGTGCAGTGTCTCAAGGAGAGCGTGCGTGAATCCCTCGAGGCGGTCCTGCTGCCCGCAGTGGTGTTCCAGGCCCGCTTCGATCAGGGAATCATCGAGCGGATGCGGCGCTCTGGCTTTGGCCGGCTTTCCGCCCTCGTCAACAACCAGCCGCAGTTCATCCTCACTGCGGAGCACCGGAGCCGCGTGTCCGCCGTGGGCCCGAGCGAGTGGACGGGCCGTGCACGCATCGAGTGGGGCTTCTACAACATGAACGGGCTTCGCCGCCACTGTCGTGACCCGCGCCGGTCCAATCCGGACGCGAAGGACGGCGTCGGCCTCACCTGTCTGCGGTCGTATGCGGACTCGGTGGCGACACCGGGGCGCCTGGCACGGGGCTCTCGCGTGTGGATCGCTTTGGAAGCGAGGTATCGGCCCGGGTACGAGGTGTCGCTCCCGGAGGACTCGGTCGTCTTCGAACTGGGCTCGGGAATGGGATACGGGGTGAGCGCGGGGTACGGCCGCTACCTCGGGTCGGCCG
Source organism: Longimicrobium sp. (assembly GCA_035715345.1). Taxonomy (GTDB): domain Bacteria; phylum Gemmatimonadota; class Gemmatimonadetes; order Longimicrobiales; family Longimicrobiaceae; genus Longimicrobium. The sequence goes on along the minus strand of DASTLD010000238.1, from coordinate 19,715 downwards.
AGGAGGAGGACGGCAAGCGCGACCGGATCGACCTCCACGTCAGCTACGATCACAGCGACGGCGCTGACCTGCGGCAGAGCCGGTTTCTGGCCGGGCTCTTCTATACCCTGCGGATGAGCGACAAAGCGTCGGGCGTTGTGGGGCTGGTATGGACAAACAAGCCGGAGTTCGTCGGCGGCGCCGATCGTCGGCTGGGAGCAAACCTCGGCTTGACGTATAAGCTCAGCCGGGGAAAGAGCAGCGGCGGGGCCTGACCGCACCGGGGGTGATGGCGGGCCGCACGCAGGGTTCCAAGGGATGCGGGGCCGCCGCTCATCCGCGGCGGACCATGCGGACGGGCGCGGCGATGGGCATCAGCCGCCGTCCACATCGGGGGGATCGAGGATTTTTCATTGACGGGACGGGGGATCGGCACCGACAATATGCGTCCACTCCCGCCCCACCCCTCTCCCGGTGCCCCATGTCCGACATCCCGACGCCGCCCGCGCCCCCGCCCGCCCCATTGCCCGACAACGCCGCCCCATCGCCCGAAAACCCAGCTTCCGCCGCCGCGCCGCAGCCGGCCGCGCGCGCGCCGTTCGACCCCGCGCGGCCGCTGGGGCCTCTGGCGCTGTCGCTCTCCGGCGGCGGGTACCGCGCGGCGGCGTTCCACCTGGGCACGCTGCGGCTGCTGGAGCGCGTGGGGCTGCTGCCGAGCGTGGTGGGGCTCAGCACCGTGTCCGGCGGCACCATCTGCGGCATGGCGTGGGTGGTCAGCATGATCGACGGGAAGACGTTCGCCGAGTTCGACGACGCGTTCTCGGGATACCTGCTGGGCAACAACGTGATCGGCGAGGCGCTGGTGGGGCTGCGGGCGGAGCGCGCCGGCGGCGAGTGGGCCAGCCTGATCCGCGCCGCCGCGGACGTGTACGACCGCCCCGACTTCCTGCGCGGCCGTCACCTGGGCGAGGTGCTGGCCGCGCCCGGGCTGCCGCTCGAGGAGGTGATCTTCAACACCACCGAGTTCCACACCGGCCTGGACTTCCGCTTCCGCCGCAGCGCCAATCCGAAGTCCATCATCGGCAACTGGAACTTCCGCGTGCCGCCCGCCGTGGCGCAGCACGTCCGGCTGGCGGACGTGGTGGCCGCGTCGTCGTGCTTTCCCGGCGGCTTCGAGCCCATCGTCTTTCCCCAGCAGTTCCGCTGGCCGGACGCCTATCCGCTGCAGGCGGCGGTCGACGACCTGGGCGCGGACTTCCGCGGCGGGCTGCCGCTCATGGACGGCGGCGTGTACGACAACCAGGGCGTGGAGAGCCTGGAGTACGCGTTCGACAAGCGGCCGGACACCACCTTCGTCATCTCCGACGTCAGCGCCCGCAACACGTCCATGTACGACGTGCCGCCGGACCCCGGCCGCCGCGGCTTCCTGACGCTGCGCGGCGTGGGATGGCTGGCGCTGCTGCTGGCCCTGCTGGCGCTGGCCTCCGCCGGGGTGCTGCTGTGGAAGGGCGTCGAAGCGGCGCGCGCGGGGGACTGGAGGTGGGACGACTACCTGCTCTACCTGGTGCCCGGGCTGCTGGCGGCCGGCGTGGGGATCGGGCTGTGGTGGGCGCGGCGGCGGCTGGCGGAGGCCAACCGGCTGGTGACGGGCATCGTGGACACCGACGTGTGGCCGAGCCTGGAGAAGCTTACGGTGCCGGAGGCCGTGCAGATGGTCACCCTGCGCGTCACCTCGCTGCTGTCGCTGACCTCCAGCGTGTTCATGGCGCGCATCCGCCGGCTGGTGTTCAACCGCGTGTGGGAGGACCCGCGCTACGCGGACCGCCGCATCGCCAACCTGATCTACGCCATGGCGCGCGACGAGCCCGAGCTGTTCGGCAAGCACCCGTGGCTGCGGCCCAGCCCGGCGCTGGTGGCACTGGCGCAGACCGCGGAGCGGATGGGCACGACGCTGTGGTTCAACGAGCCGGCGGAGTTCACCACCGTCCGCGACGCGGGCGAGCGCACCATCTGCTTCGTGCTGCTGCGCCACATCGTGCGCGACCGCCCGGGCGAGTACGAGGCGGAGGGCAGGCCGCTGCACGCCATCTACCAGCGCCTGCGCAGGGAGTGGGACGCGTTCAACACCGCCGCGCCCGCGCCCGCCCCGAAGGCCGCCGCCGGCCCGCCCAAGGCCAGCATCTGGGGGACGTGAGGAAAGTGCGAAAGTGCGAAAGTGCGTGAGTGCGTGAGTGCGTGATCGCTGGCATCGCACGCCGCAGCCTGGGTGGTGGGATCACGGGAGCGCGGAGAGGAGCATCTCTCCGCGCTTTCGCTTGTGTACTGATGGTGATTTAGCCGATATATCCTAACAAAATAAAGTGCACTGGAAACCTTACCTGAATTCAATTGACAGCGCGCCTGCCAATTCATATCGTGTGGACGGACATGCGAAGGAGGGGGCGATGCGGAAGATCAACACGGGAGAGTTCCGCCGCGCGACGCGCTCCACGCCGCGGGAGATCAACCGGCAGATCGTGCTGAACCTGGTGCGCGAGCACCAGCCGCTGTCGCGCGCGGACCTCGCGCGGCGCATGCACGTGGGCCGCGGCATGATCAGCCAGCTCGTCGACGGCCTGATCGGCGAAGGCGTCGTGTACGAGGGCGCCGTGGCCAACGCCCCGCGCGGCCGCAAGCCCACGCTGCTGCACGTGCGCAGCCGCGACCTGTTCGGCGTGGCGGTGGACGTGCGTTTCAGCCGCACCCACGTCATGCTGGGCGACCTGGACGGCCGCCAGATCGCCGCGGACTCGTTCGACACCCTCCTCAGCCCCGACGCGCTGGTGGAGGAGCTGGCGGTGCGCGTCCGCCGCCTGCTGGAGAGCGGCGGCGTGCGCGAGTGCGAGGGCATCGGCATGGTGGTGCCGGGCATGATCCATCGCCGCACCGGGCTCATCCTCAACTCGCCGCAGCTCGGCTGGCGCAACGTGGCCATCCGCGAGGCGCTGTCGCAGGCCACCGGGCTGCGCGTGTTCATCGAGAACGCCCCCATCGCCTGCGCGCTGGCGCACATGTGGATGCCGCCCTTCCAGCGCGGCGCGGACAACTTCGTCTACGTCACCGTGGGCGACGGGCTGGGCGTGGGCGTGGTGGTGGACGGCGACGTCTTCCGCGGCCACGGCGACACCGCCGGCGAGTTCGGCCACATCCCCCTGTCGCTGGAGGGGCCGCGTTGCATGTGCGGGCTGCGCGGGTGCTGGGAAGCGTACACGTCCAACGTCGCGACGATGGCGCGCTACTTCGGGCTGGACCCGTCCGTGCCGGAGGCGGTGGAGACGCTGCGCGCCAGCGGCTTCACCATGGAGGACCTCATCACCCGCTTCCGCCAGGGCGACGAGCAGGCCCGCGCGGCGCTGCTGGAGAGCGCGCACTACCTGGGGCTGGGGATGGCGGGCATCGTGACCGCGCTGAGCCCCGCGCGCATCGTGGTGGGCGGCGAGATCACCGCCGCGTGGGACGTGGTGGGCGGCGTGGTGGAGGAGCGCATCCGCGAGCGCACGCTGACCGCCGCCGCGGCCGCCACGCCCGTGACGGCGGCCCCCGGCGGCGCCGGCCAGCGCCTGCGCGGCGCCACCGCCCTCCTCGTGGCCCGCCGCTTCGCGGCGCCGAAGGTGGCCTGACGGGGAGGCCACGCAGGCGAACGCCGGTGCCCGCGGACTGCCCCCGCACCCGGCGATTGAAATCGCGGCAACGGAAACGTGATGTCGGCCTTCGCCGACGGGTGCGGTGCGGGGGCAGTCCGCCTCGCGCGAGGCGTTGTCTCCTGACCGGGGCCGCGCCAAACGGTGTCATCCTGAGGGAGGCGCGGCGATGCACTATGTCCCCACGACAGCCTCCGGCGCCGACCGAAGGATCTTGCCCGCATGCGCACGGGCCGGCGATGGCGCACGACACGCCGCATGCGGGGGACCCGCGCGTTCCGCCTTGCATGTGCAGGGGGCGGCGTGGCGCTCCCTCAGGATGACAAGCGCGTTGATCTGCGGAAAAACGAGCGGCGGCGCCGGGAGATCCCGGCGCCGCCGCTGGTTTCATCGCCCGGTGCCTAGCACCAGGTGATGTCGTTGTTGCCCTGGTAGATGCACGAGTGGCTGACGACGTCGTAGTCGACCCAGACCTCGTACAGGTGATACGGATCGATCGTGTACGTGTCGTTCAGGAAGATGTTGTTCGGGTCCATGCCCGCCTGGTAGTCGTCGCGGATCCACGGCCCGTTGGCGGTGATGTCGCGCCACCACAGCACGGTCGTGGCGCCCGCCCCGGCGCCCTGGGCCTCGCCCGCGGCCACCAGCGAGCCCGGCGCGCCGATGCCCGCCCGCTCCGCCGGCTGCACCCAGATCAGCCGCACGCTGCAGTAGCCGGCGGTGGAGCCGTTGAAGGTGTAGACGGCGGAGGTCACGCCGGAGTAGACGGCCCGCACCTGGTACGTGCGGCAGTAGTTGTCCGACGGCAGCGTGTTGGACCACCCTCCGTTGCCGGGGTCCGGCGTCCCCTGCCAGCCCACCACGTTCCAGGCGGCGTTCGGGTTGAACGTCACCTCGCGCCACTCCATCCGCACGGTCCCGGAGCCGTTCCGCGCGTAACCGGCCGCGGTCAGCGTGTTGGCCGGGCCCCAGGTCACGCCGGACGGGTGCACCCACTCCACCGTCACCGTGGCCGCGGAGCCCGGCACCACGCACGACGGGCAGGACAGCGCCGCCGTCCGCGTGCCGAAGAAGTCCATGACGCTCACGCTCGCGGTGTACCCCGCCCAGTCCTGCGGGAGCTGGATGCTGAAGCGGTGGGCGGTGCCGCCGCCGCAGTTGTTGTTGATCCACTGCTCGCTGCCCAGCGCCGCGCGGCGGGTGATGGGCGCCTTGCCCGGCGCGCTCACCGTCACGCGCACGGTGCCGGTGGGCGCGTCCGCGTCGCACGCCCAGCCGCGGACCACGCGGCCGGCGTCGATGCCCTCCACGCCGCCCGCCGGCAGGTACCAGTCGGTACGCACGGTGTGCGGGCGCGCCTGGAGCCACCAGCCGTGCGCCAGCTCGCCGTACGTCATGTAGCGGCCAAAGCTGAAGAAGTCGTCGCGGATGAAGCCGTTCCAGTCGAACGCCTCGGACGTGTAGCCGTTCGACGGGATGGGGATCAGCTTGTCGCGGAAGAACTCGGCCAGCGCGTAGTCGCTGGGGCGGTAGTTGGCGGAGCCGGCGCAGGCGGCGTCGCCCACGTCGCGCCAGGCGCCGTTCTGGAAGGCCACCACGGGGCAGTCCGTCCGGAAGACTCCGTTGTTCACCGTCTTCTGCATCTCCCTGAACAGCGCCGTGGCGATCAGCTTCTCGTGCGCCGCGAAGTCGTAGGCCGCGCCGCTGTGGTCGTACCCCCACACCGCCGCCGCCACGCTGGTCAGCAGGCCGAAGCCGTACGCCGGGTAGCGGTGCCCCAGGTTGAGCGACAGCGTGCTGTCGCCCGCGGTGACCGCCGTCGCGGGCGTCTTGCACAGCGTGGCCTGGTTCCACCCCGCGTGGATGCACGCCTCGGTGAACGTCTGGGCGATGTAGGTGCGGGTGTTGGTCCGCGCCGTGGTGGGGTCGGCGCCGCGCGCGTGCCGGTAGGCGGCGATCATCCCGTAGGCGGACGCCGACACCGCCGCGCCGTCCATGCAGTTGTCCGTGCTCTGCAGCGCGCAGCCGTCGCCCACGTCGGTGTGCGCGAAGGCGCTCTCCACGCGCGTGAGCTGGTAGTCCAGGCCCGCGGTCATGCCGCCCCTGGCGTGGATCTGGTCCGCCGCGGCAAAGATCAGCGCCACCAGCGCGCCGCGCAGGAAGCTCGAGAAGTGGGCCGGGTCCGTCAGGACGGCGTTCAGCTTGACCTCCAGCGCGCGGCTGGCCTGGTCCACGCACTCCGGGTACAGCGGCGAGTCCGCGTCGTAGAGGATGCGGCCGTAGTCGTTCAGCTCCAGGTTGACGTCGCGGCCCTGGACGTAGCCGGGGCTGAACGACGGGTGCAGCACCGCGCAGTCCGTCAGGTACAGCGCGGACGGCCCCTCGGCGCGGATGGTGGCCGGCGCGGACGGGGTGGGCAGGTCGTTGCAGGCGCCCAACAAGGCGGCGGCCGCAACCACTGCGAGCCCGGCGGCTCGCAGCGTGGAGCGGGTGGGGAACAGCATGGGTCCTCCGGTGGGGTGCAGTGAGGGCGCGCGGCGGCCGTGCACCGGGCACGGGTACCCGGCGCCGGACGATGCGCGCGTTGAACGAGCCACCGAGAACGCGCATGGCGCCCGCGTCCGGACACTCTCTGGAACCGGCCCGTGAGGATGCTGAGCAGGGAAGCGGCGGCGCCGGGTCCCGGCGCCGCCGCTTTCTGGGTGTGCGTGAGTGCGGACCAGGGCACTTCCGCACTTCCGCACTCATGCACTTCCCCCAGCACCGCGCGAGGCTGCGGGCGCCCTGGCCGGGGGGTGGCGCCCGGGAACCCCCACCCGGCCTAGCACCAGCTGATGCCGTTCGTGCCCTGGTAGGTGCAGACGGGCGTGGTGATCACGTCGTACGTGCTGTAGACCTGGTACTGGTGGTACGGGTCGGCGTTGGGAATGTCGTTCACCCAGAATCCGTTCGCGTCGATGGGCGCGTCGGTCTCCTTGCGCGTCCACGCCCCGTTCAGCGTCGCGTTGCGGTACCACAGGCCCACGCGGGTGCCCGCGGGCGCCCCCCTGGCCTCGCCGCCGGCCACCAGCGCCCCGGGCGGCCCGATCCCGGCCGTCGAGCTGGGCTGCACCCAGATCATGCGCGACGTCTCGCCGCAGTATCCCCCCGTCTTGCCGTAGTAGGTGAAGACGCTGGACGTGAACCCGAAGTAGGTGGCCCGCACCTGGAACGTGTGGCAGTCGTAGGGCGACGGCAGGGTGGCGGACCACGAGTTGCCGGCGTCGAGCGCCACGTCTCCCGCGAGGCTCCAGGCGGGGTTGCTGGTGAAGGTCACGTCGCGCCACTCCACCCGCACCGTGCCCTGGCCCCCCGCGGCGTGGCCGGCCGCGGTCTGCGTGTTGGCCGGGCCCCACGAGCTCTCCGCGGGCCTGACCCACACCACCTGCACGGTGGGCGGGGGCGGCACCACGCAGCCGCCCGCCGCGATGCAGGTCAGCGGGTCCACGCCGTACGTGTAGTCGTACGCCCTGCCGCTCACCGTGTAGCCCACCGTGCCGGCGGGGAGCTGGATGGCAAAGCGGTGCGCGGTGCCGCCGCCGCACTCGGTGCGCACGGCGTCCTCGCTGGGCTGGTTGGCCAGGCCGGAGACCACCGATCCGCCCACCGTCAGCTCCACCCGCACGGCCGCCTGCGCGGTGTCGCGGTCGCAGGCCCAGCCGTGCGCCACCCGCCCGCCGTCGACGCGGTCGATGTAGCCCATGGCCGGGTTGTAGTCCATCGGCATGTACGGGCGGCGCGGGCTCCACCAGCCGTGGCCCAGCTCGCCGTAGAACGCGTAGCGGCCGTATCCGAAGAAGGCGTCGGGGTCGCCGAGGCTGTAGTGCCCGACAAAGAGGGCGCTGGACGTGTACACGCCCGGCGGCTGCGTATAGCCCAGCCGGTCCCGGTAGAACCGGTACAGGGCGTACATCTGCGGCTGGTACTTGATCGTGGGAAGGTAGAGCGGCGGGAACGGGTCCAGCCCGGCGCAGTCCGCGGTCGAGTCGCGCAGCGCCCAGCCGGTGCTGTCGCGGACGGGCCGGACGCACCTGCGCCGGAAGACGTCCGGGTTGGGTACGATGTCGACCACGCGCTGCGTCTCCTCGAACAGCCCGCGGGCGATGTTCTTCTGCGCGGTGTTGAAGCTGTAGGTGCCCCAGAGAAGCGAGCCCTCGTAGCCGAGCACGGCCGCCGCGACGCTCGTCATCAGCCCGAACCCGTAGGCGGGCCACTGCTGCCCCTCGTTCAGCGACAGGGTGCGCGAGACGCCGGTGGGGATCTCGCTCGCGCTGCCGTCGCAGAGGTCCCCCACCACCGTGGCCACGCGGCGGATGCAGACGGACGCGAAGGTGCTGTCCATCCAGTCCAGCGCCTTGATCCGCGTGTCGCCGCTGCGCGGGTCGTTGTGGCGGAACCAGTATGCCGTCACCCACGCGTATCCCGCCGCCGCGGCCGAGTAGGTGTCCGTGCAGAGGTCCGTCCCCGTGCGGCCGCACCCGTGCGGCTCCGGCTCGTGGCGGTACGAGGTGGCCACCCACTGGAGCTGCGCGTCCAGCTCCGGCGTCATGTAGCCGTAGGTGCCGATGCGGTCCGCCGCGGCCAGCACCATGGCCACGATGTTCCCGGCCAGCCAGGTCTGGAAGTAGCCGGGCTCCTTTGCGCGCGTGTTGGCCAGCTTGTCGCGCAGGGTGGCCGCGGCGTTCTTGGCGCACGACGGGTTGTCCGCGTCCACCAGGATGCGCCCGAAGCCGTTGAGCTGGCGGATCGAATCGTAGGTCCGGGTCGAGGACAGGATGACGCAGGCGCCGCTGAGGGCCCGCGCGGGATCGCCCGGTGGGGGCGCGGCCTGCGGCAGGCTGGGTCCGTCGCTGCACGCCGCCAGCGCGGCGGTGAGCAGGGCGGCGGCGAGGGACGCGAAGCGTCGTGGACGTGAAAGCATGGGTCCCCCGGTGGGCGGTGTTGGGCGGGGTGGGGGCGGCGCGGGAGGGTTTCCCGCGCCGCCGGGGGCCGGGCAGGGGGCCCTAGCACCAGGTGATGTCGTTGGCGCCCTGGTAGGTGCACGCCAGGCTGGAGACGGCGTCGTAGGTCACGTACACCTGGTACTTGTGCAGGTAGTTGGCGTTGGGGATGTCGTTGATCCAGATGCCGTTGGCGTCCGTCGGGGCGTTGTACGGCGCCTTCACGAACGAGCCGCCGGTGGTGACGTTGCGCCAGTACATGGTCACCGTGGTCCCGGCCGGCGCGCCCTTGGCCTCGCCGGCCACGATGAGCGCGCCCGGCGTGCCCCACCCGGTCATGGTCTGCGGCTGGATCCAGATGACCCGCGCCGTCTCCTTGCAGTGCGTCGTCGGCTTCCCGTTCCAGCGCAGCCACTCCGACACGACGCCGTTGTAGGTGGCGCGCACCTCGTAGATGTGGCAGTAGTTGGACGCCGGCACCGTGTTGGACCACTGCCCGTACGCGTCCACCGGGGCCCGGTAGTCCACCGGCACCCACGCGGCGTAGGGGTTGAAGGTCACGTCGCGCCACTCCATCCTGACCGTCCCGCGGCCGTTGCGGGCCAGGCCGGCCGCCGTCAGCGTGTTCGGGGGGCCCCAGGTGACGCCGGAGGGCTGCAGCCACTCCACCGTCACGGAAGGCACCACGCACGCGGAGCACGCCAGCGAGGTGGACCGCCGGCCGAAGTAGTCCAGCACGCTGACGCTCACCGTCAGGCCGGTCCAGTCCTGCGGGAGCCGGATCCTGAACCGGTGCGCGGTGCCGCCCCCGCACTGGGTGTTGATGGCAGACTCGCTGGTCACGCCCGTGCGCAGCATGATCTCGGGCTTGCCGGGCGCGCGCGCCACGACGCGCACCGTGGCCCCGGCCACGTCGCGGTCGCAGGCCCACCCCACCAGGTTGAGCTGCTCGTCGATGCCTTCCGCCGCTCCCTGCGGCGCGTACAGGTCCACGTAGGAGCGCGGGGTGCGCGGGTTCACGAACCAGTCGTATCCCAGCTTTCCGTACGTCTCCCAGCGGCCGTAGGCAAAGAAGCCGTACGGGCTGGTCTCCTTGGGGAACGCCGCCGTGCTGGAGTCCCAGGCGGTCGACATGTAGCCGCCGCTGGGAATTCCGCCGATGTACGCGGAGTAGAACGCGTTCAGCGCGTACATCTGCGGCTGGTAGCCGCCTCCCTTGCCGCCGCACGGCGCGTTCAGCGAGTCCACCCGCCAGTACCGGTCGGTGGGGTGCTGGCCGATCCACGGGCAGTTGCCCTTGAACGCGTCCGGACTGGGCCCCGTGTCGATGGTGCCCTGCGCCTCCGCGAACAGCCCGCGCGCGACGTAGATCTCGCTGTCCAGGAACTGGTAGGCGGAGCCGCTCACGTCGTAGCCGAGCACGGCCGCGGCAATGCTGGTCATCAGCCCGAAGCCGTACGCGGGATACTGCTGGCCGATGTTGAGCGAGAGCGTCGTGGCGCGGCCCTGGTGCACGTCCAGCGGCGTTCCCTTGCAGAGGATCGAGTCCTTCGCGACCCCGGTGAAGCCGGTGAACAGGCAGGCGCTCTCGAAGGTCTTGTGGATGTGGTACACGGTGGAGGCGCGGGCGGCGTCCGCGTTGTCGCCGCGCACGGCCCGGTACGCCGCGATCCAGCCGAAGCCGGACGCGGCCACCGAGTGGCCGTCCATGCAGTTGTCCGTGCTCTGCAGCGCGCAGCCGTCGTCGCGGTCGTCGAACTTGTACGCGGCCTCCGCGCGGCGCAGGGCGCTGTCCAGGGCCAGCGTCATGCCGCCCTTGGTGTGGATGCGCTCCGCGGCGGCAAAGACCAGCGCCAGCACTCCGCCGGCGTTGAAGCCGCATCCCTTGGGGTTGGTGCAGTAGTTCCCGAAGCGCGAGGGCTCCGCGTCCAGGAGGCCGTTGATCTTGGCCTTCATGGCGGCGGCGGCGGTGTCCAGGCAGGCAAGGGGGCCCTGGTCCGCGTCGTACAGCACCCGCCCGAAGTCGTTGAGGTCGGCGTTCACGTCGCCGTACAGCCCGCGGACGATGCCGCTGGACTTGCACGTGCCGAGCCCCGCCAGCACCGGCCCGTCCGGCGCGCGCCGCGCATCGGGCAGCAGGGAGCGGCCGTCGTCGCTGCAGGCGGCGAGCGCGAGCGTGAGCAGCCCGAGCACGGCGGCGCGTGCCGCGAGCCCTGGTTTGAGCATGGTTCCTCCGGGGGATCGACGGGTGGTGGAGCGGACGCCCGGCTGCGCGGGCAGGGGAGGGGCAGGCGATGGGTTGACCGTCCTATCGGGACAACTTGAGATACGGAGAATCTACGGTCTCCGTCCCCCGGAGGCAAGCAGATTCTTCCGCCCGCGCGGGCGGCGCGGGAAGGCGGCGCGGGGCGGCCGGGGCGCCCTTTCCCCCGGCGGCGGATGCGCTACCTTGGGGGCTCCGAACCGCCGCTCCCGCACGTCCACGATCCAGCATGCAACCCGGATATCCCGCGGCCCGCGCGGTGGCCCCCACGGTGGCGGAGCACCTGGCGCTGCACCTGGCCGGGGCGGCCACGCGCGGCCCGCGTGCGTACGCGCCGCAGCCGGACCAGGCGCAGATCGAGGCGCTGATCGACGCCGGATTCTGGGCCAGCCTGCACAAGGAGGAGGGGCGCGCGCCCAAGATCTCGCTGGCCTTCATCGCGCCGGAGACGGCCGGGCACGCGATGACGTTCGCGTGGCCGCTGCGGCTGGGGGCGCGGGAGCTGGCCAAGCTGGCCCCCGCGGTGGAGCGCCCGGGCATCCACCTGGGCGTGTGGCCGGACGGGGACGCGCTGCGGGTGTGGGGCACCACGCGCTCCGTGCCGGAGCTGACCTTCGTGCTGGAGGTGGTGGAGCCGGGGCTGCTGGTGCTCAAGTACCGCCGCGGCGACGAGCTGGACAAGTACGGCACCATCGCCGTGCTGCGCGGCGACCACGTGGAGGTGGTGGACGAGGGCGGCGCCGGCCTGCCGGACTGCCCCGCCCTGCTCACCTCGCTGCTGGGCTTCGAGGCGCCCATCGCCACCCACGGCTCCACGGGCGTGCTGATCCAGCTCGCCGTCAGCATGCGCGCGCACGGGCGCGGCGGGTCGCTGCTGGTGGTGCCGGAGGGGTCGGACGCGTGGGAGGAGTCCGCCGCGCGGCCCATCCCTTACCGCGTGGCCCCGTTCGCGGACCTGTCGGAGCTGATGGCGATGGACGAGCGCGAGCGCGAGCGGCCGGAGTGGCGCCAGGCGCTGCACCGCTCGGTGGACGCGGTGGCCGGGCTGACGGCGGTGGACGGCGCCACGGTGCTGGACGGGCGCCACGCGCTGCTGGCGTTCGGGGTCAAGCTGGTGCGGCGGGGGGCCGTGCGCGTGGAGCAGGTGTGCATGACCGCGCCGGTGCTGGGCAACCGGCCGGAGAAGGTGGACCCATCGCGGCTGGGCGGCACGCGGCACCTGTCGGCCGCGCAGTTCGTGCACGACCAGCGCGACGCCCTGGCGATGGTCGCGTCCCAGGACGGCCGCTTCACCGTCTTCGCCTGGTCCCCCTGCGAGGACATGGTCCACGCCCACCGCGTGGAGGCGCTGCTGATGTGAAAGTGCGAGAGTGCGAAAGTGCGAGAGTGCGAAACGAAAACGAGCGGGTCCCGGCGCTGATCGCCGGGACCCGTTCCACGTCCGGACTACCGCAGTAACGCACTTCCGCACTCACGCACTCAGACGTGTTTGCTTCAGGGCAGCCGATCGAGGAAGCCGCCGCTCTCGTCGACCAGGTCCACCCGTCCGTTCAGCGCGGCGAGGTGCCCGGTGAAGACCACGAGGTTCTTCACCCCGGGGCGGCGGTAGGACGGATAGCGGAGCGCCAGGATCGACCCGGCTGCGCAGGCCGCCTCGCCGAGCGCCTGCGTGGGCGGCAGGTCCCCCCGTCCGAGCCGGTGGCGCTCCTGCGCGCGCAGCCACGGCGCCGTCAGCTCCGCGTACGACGTACGCAGCGCGCGCTGCACCTCCGCGTCACAGAGATCGACCACCGCCGGCAGGTCCACCGTGGCCGCGAATACCGCCAGCGGATCGTGCGCGGGGCCGGGCGTGATGGTCCCGTCGTCTCCGAAGAGGACCGCTTCGACCTCCGCCAGGGCGGCCGCCGCGTCGGGTGCCAGGTACAGCGCGTTGCAGCCGCCGGCGCGCGTGTAGCGCGCGCCGCGGAGGACCGGTCCTCCGGGCCAGAGCGGACGGGGCGGGCTCCCGGCAGGCGCTCCGGGCGGTGCGCCGCGCACATGCCGCATCGCGACGGTGCGCCAGAACACGCCGGCGACCGCGATGCGCGGCAGCCCGGCGAGACATGCGGGCAGCTCGTTGGCCGGGATCAACGCGCACCCGGTCCCGCGCGATCAGCCGGGAACGCCGATCCGCGCGTTCTCGAGCAGCGTCTGCACGGCTCCCGCCTCGCCGGCCAGCACGACGGCGAGGGGACTGTCGTTCTCCAGTTCATAAAGGGGGCGGTTCAGCCACATGCGGACGGCTTCGCGGCTCCCGAGCGCCGTATCCGCCAGCTCCAGCACCCGGACCAGCGGGGCGAACGCTCTCTGCAGGCCGGCCGCGTCCGGCGTCTTGTGCACCCGGCCGTAGGGAAGCCGCAGCGCGCCGCAGAGCTGCCGCAGGGGAACCTGGAGGTAGCCGGCCACGCGGCGGGCATCGATGCGTCCCGAGATCTCGTCGCGCAGCTCCGGCAGGGGCACGCTGAGAAGAGCCCCTCCCGCGGCCGGCGCCGCGGCGTGGGACAGCGCCTCCAGCAGTTCCACCCGCCGGCGGAATACCTTGGGCGTAGCGGTGGCTTCGATCACGTCCGTGGCCCCCGAGTCCAGCGCCTTGTCCGCCGCGTCCTCGCCTGCCGGTACGGCGACCAGGATGGGAGTGTCCGGCGCGCAGGCAGACAGCGTGTGCACCGCGTCCAGCCAGAACCGCGGAGGGTCTTTGCCGGGTGTCTGGGGACGCGCCTTGCTGCGGCGCTCCACGCGGGCCGCATCCGGCGAGACGTGGTAGACGATGATGTCGACCTTTACCCGGACGGAGGTCTCGACCTCGCGCTTGACCTCCACGTCATAGTCCAGATCCTCGAGGTAGGCCCGGAGCTGCTCCCCTACCTCCTCGTCCTCCGCCACGACCTCGGCGCGTTTCACTGCGGTCGCCACGCGATCACCTCGGTTGCGGGTCCACCGATCATCAACTTGAAATCTACCGGATATAGAAAACGATGCAAGCGTCGTGCTGCGCGCCCCTCGCGGGCCTGGTCAGGCCGGGGTGAGCCGCCGCACCCACGCCCGCGCCGCGTCGCCGACCTCGTCGAGGACCTGGGCGTCGGTGCGGCCGGAGGACTTGAGGACGTGAAAGCTGTGGTCGGCGCCCTCCAGCCAGTGCATGGTCCAGTCGGTCTTCACCGCTTCCAGCGCGCGCTCCATCAGGTCGCGGCGGCACAGGTCGTCGCGGGTGCCGTTGAAGCACAGGACGGGGACGGCGATGTCCGGCAGGTGCGCGTCGCGGAGCTTTTCCGGCTGGCCCGCGGGGTGGAGCGGGTACGCCAGCAGCAGCAGCCCGTCGCACGCGAATCCCTGCGCGGCCAGCATGGACGCCGCGCGCCCGCCCATCGACCGCCCGCCGATCAGCAGCACGTCCGGCCGCAGCTCGTCGCGGATGCGCGCGGCGACGGCGGAGGTGGTCTCCATCAGCCGCGGCATGGGGTCGGGGCGGCCGGAGCCCTTCTCCTTGTACAGGAAGTTGAAGCGCACCACGTGGATGCCGCGCGCGCGGATGGCCTCCGCCACCGCGAGCATCCCCCGGTCGCCCATGTGCCCGCCCGCACCGTGGGCGCACGCGAACACGACGCGCGGCCCCGCCGCCTCCGCCGCGTCGTGCACCGCTGTCGTCGTTTCCGCGCCCACCGCGACCCGCCACGTGCCCGCCGCCTGGTCCGCCACGATACAGTCTCCCGTTCGCCGTGTGTGCTCGCTGCCGCCGGGTCAGCGTGCCGCCTGCGCCTGCAGCGCGCGGAACCGCTCCGTGAACCGCGTCATCCGGCGGCGGTTGACGCCCAGGTCGCCGTGGCCCAGGCGCGACACGGACCGGAAGCGGACGACGCGCGCGGCGCCGTCGATCACCACCTCGACGTCGTCCACGAAGCGGAAGATGCGGCTTCGCGCCTCCGCGCGCAGGTACCCGGGCGCCTCCAGCACGATGCGCGTGCGCGGCTCCGCCAGCAGCGCCGCCCGCGCGTGCGCCTGCGCCGCCTCCGCCGGGCCCGTGTAGGCGATGGGCGGCATGGCGTGCCGCGCGGCCGCCGCCTCCGTGGAGACGCAGTTGGGCGATGGCGGGCACGGCGCCAGCCCGGCTCCCGGCGCGCTGACCCCGCGCGGCGCGGTGGCGCATGCCGCCAGCAGCAGCAGCACCGGAGCGAGGGCGATGGCGGACGTGCGCGTCATGGGCCCGCCCGCGCTGCAAGAAGCGGAGCGGGAACGGCGGTCCGCGTCCGGTCCGCGCGACATCCATCGCCCCATCGCCGTAGGGAAAGCGGCTGGCGATGGGCTCCCGGCGCGGCATCCGCCCCGTCCCCGCATCGCCATCCACATCGCCCGCGGCGGCCGGCGTACAGCGCACATTGCGCGTCGGGGACGATGGCTCCGCTGCCTCGTCCCGCCCTGGAATCCGGATCGGGGCGCGTGCCCCGGGAGGTGAGGATGCACACCCTGCCGATGGACGTCGGACATCCGTCCACGCACCCCATGGACGTGCACGTGCCGCCCGCCCTGGGCGAGCGCGACCGGCTGACGACCGGCTTCCGCATGATCCTGGCGATCCCGCACCTGCTGCTGGTGGGCGCGCCGATGGCGGCGGTCTTCTCGTGGACGTGGGGGCCGGGCGACCGGCTGGAGTGGACCGGCGGCGGCGTGCTGGGCGCGGTGGCGGCCGTCTGCGCGCTGATCGCGTGGTTCGCCATCCTGTTCACCGGCCGCTACCCGGACGGGCTGCGCAGGCTGGCGACGTTCTACCTGCAGTGGCGCGTGCGGGCGGTGGCCTACACCGCCCTGCTCCGCGACGAGTACCCGCCGTTCGGCGACGGGCCCTATCCCCGGCCTTGGTGATGAAGGTGCCGGACGCGCCGCGCGACAGGCTCACGGTGGGCTTCCGGATCATCCTGGCCATCCCGCACCTGCTGGCGGTGTGGGTGCTGGGCGTCGCGTGGGGCCTGGCAACGGTCATCGCCTGGTTCGCGATCCTGTTCACCGGGCGCTACCCGGCCGGGCTGTACGGGTTCGCGGTGGGCGTGCTGCGCTGGACCACGCGCGTGGAGGCGTACCTGCTCCTGCTCCACGACGACTACCCGCCGTTCTCGCTGGAGTAGGCGCGTGCACGGATGCACTCCCCTCCCCCGCGAGCGGGAGAGGGGTTTGGGTCGGGTGAATGGGGCGGCGTTCTACCGCGGGAGGCCCCACCCCCCGGCCCCCTCCCCCCGCACGGCCAGAGCGCTGCTTGCGTTGGGGGGCTTCTCGAGGGCCGTGCGCGGAGAGGGGGAGACCTGAACTGCGCCGCAGCTGGTCCGGTGCACAAAACCAGCAACCCTCCCCCGAAGTTGGGGGAGGGTGGATGAGTAATGCGAGTCCGGGTGGGGGCGCCGCCCTCGCGCCGATGCCATCGCCGGGTGTGAATCCCGCCTGCAGCTTCCGCGGGGACGGGCCCTACCAGCGCCGCGTGAAGCCGAAGCCGCACTGCGTCTCCGCGGGAAAGCCGTCCTGCGTGGCGCGTGCGGCCCAGGCGTCGAGCTGCAGGTCGCGCGTCAGGCGGAGGGCGGCGGTGGCGCGGAGCTGCGCGAGGTCCGCGGCGCCCGCGCGCGTATACGAGACGCCCGCGTACTCCAGCTGGGCGGCGACGGCGCGCGTCAGGTCCGCGCGCACCGCGGCGCCGGCCATGGTCTGGCCGGAGCGGTCGCCCTGGACGATGGCGCTGCGGTGCGCGGCAATGCCCACCAGCGCCAGGCGGCGCGGCAGCTTCCACTCCGCCGAGACGCCGCCCTCCGGCTGGGCCTCTCCCGCGCCGATCTCGTCGGCGCCGGTGGGGAGCGAGGAGCCCAGCGTCACCGCCACTGCGGGCATCCACCCCGCCGCCTGCCGCAGCCGGTGCTTGAGCACCAGCGCCGCGTCCGTGGCGCCTTCCGTGACCGCGTGCGGCGTCTCCACGCGCAGGTACGAGGGCAGCGTGGCGCGCAGCTCCGTCTCGCGGCCCAGCCCGACGCGCAGCAGCGTCTCGCCGAAGAGCCGGCGCACGCGCGGGCCGCGGTCCGCGTGCAGGTAGCCCGCCTCCAGCTGCAGCACGCCCGCGGCCACCACGCCCGGCCCCTTCACCGCGCCCATGCGGCTGGTGGAGACCGGCGGGCGCTGCCCGGCGGCGGTGGCGGTGGACGCGAAGGCCAGGGTGGCCGCGATCACCGCGGCGCGGGTCAGCGGGCGGGGCAACATGCTTCGCTCTCCGGTGGGGGGAGGGTCGGGTCGGGTTCGTTCAATCCGCGGCGGCGGCCTGGCGGATGCGCGCCAGGGTGGCGGCGGTGCCGCGGCCCACGCCTTCCTGGCGGTGGACGATGCGGCCCTGCGCGTCCAGCACCAGGTAGGTGTTGGAGTGCGATATCTGCGCGTCCGCCTCCGCGCGGTAGCGGATGCCGAGCAGCGCGGCCAGCTCGCGCACGGCGCCCTCGTCGCCCGTCAGCAGCGTCCACGCGGCGGAGTCCAGGCCCAGCGCGCCGGCGAAGTTCGCGAGCCGCTGCGGCGTGTCGCGCGCGGGGTCCAGCGACACCAGCAGGAAGCCGACGCCGCCCCGCTCCTCCGCCGGGAGCGCCGCCTCGATGCGCTTCATCTCCCCCACGATGGTGGGGCAGGTGTGCGTGCACGCGGTATAGACCATCGCCACCACCCGCACGCGGCCGCCGGTGGAGGCCAGCGTCCGCTCGCGCCCGTCCTGGCCGCGCCAGCGCGCCTCCAGGTCGTGCACGGAGAAGTCCGACGCCGCGAGGGGCGAATCGCCCGCCGCGGGGGCCATGCGGGCGCCGGCGCCGCCGCACGCGGCGAGCGCGCCCGCCAGGGCCACGATGATTGGATGGACGCGGGTGCGCATGATTCACAGGTCCCGGGCGCAGCGGAAGCCGAGGCCGCCGGCGGTGGAGCGCCCCTCCAGCCCGGCGCGGAAGCCGTAGCGCAGGAACGCGGGATAGTTGTTGGGGTCGGTGGCGCCGATGACCCCCGCGGCGCAGAAGAGCGGGTGGTCGCGGCCAGAGGTGGCGCGCGAGTCCGCGGTCACCAGCAGCGAGTTGAAGTCCTCCACCCACTCCCACACCACGCCATGCAGGTCGCGCACGCCGTGGACGTTGCGGAAGCCGGAGCCCGCCACCGGCGGCACGGGCCGGCGCGCGAGGTACAGCTCCAGCAGCCGGGCGATGAAGGCCGGCTCGCGGGACGCGTCGCGGCGAGTCTCGCTGGCCAGCGCCGCGTACTCCCACTCGTCCGTGGTGGGGAGACGCGCCCCGCGCGCGGCGCAGTAGGCCCGCGCCGCGAACCAGGACACCTCCGTCACCGGGCGGCGCAGGTCCGTCGCGCCGCCCCCCGCCAGCGGGCCCGGCCACGCCGCCAGGTACCCCGGCCCCGCCAGCGCCCGCGGCGCCCGGCCGCGCTGCCAGCGGGGATGCCCCCGCACGAAGGCCAGGTACTCCGCGCGCGTCACCGGCAGCCGGTCCAGCGCGAAGGTGCGGACCTCGACGGAGCTGCGGCCGTTGAGGAAGAGCGGCACGTAGCGCCCGCCGGGGATGCGCGCCATGCCGTCCGGCACGCCCGTCCCCGCCGCGGCGGGGGCCGCCGGCGACAGGGACAGCAGCAGGAGGATCGACAGCACGCGCATGGGACGATCGGGTTCGAAGGAACGTGAAGCGGGCAGGCGCCGGCGCGGCGCCCGCCCCCCATCGTGCTTACTGGCCGTTCGCGGCCGGCGCGCGCGCCGGGGTGTAGGGTCCCTTGCGCACCTGGCTGAAGGCGTTGGCGTGCAGCTCGCCCTCGACCTGCATCAGCCCCACCGTGCCCTTGTGGAAGGCGCGGAAGATGGCGTGGTCCACCAGCACCAGCTTGCCCGGCGTCTCCGCGCGGAACTCCACGATGGCGCTGCCGCCGGCGGGGATGGCGGTCGTCTGCACGTTGTGCTGCGCCAGCGTGCCGCCCTCCGTGTAGACGTTGTCGAACACCTCGCCGATGACGTGGAAGCTGCTGCTCAGGTTGGGGCCGCCGTTGCCCACGTACAGGCGCACCGTCTCGCCCGTGCGCACCTTGAGCGCGTTGTCGCCGGTCAGCGCGCCCACCGCGCCGTTGAACACCACGTAGTCCGGCGTCTCGGCGATGGCCTTCTGCATGTCGAACGGCTGGTGGCCCTTCTCGCCGTGCCCGCCCTTCGTGTAGAAGTCGCCCTGCATGACGTAGTACTCGCGGTCCACGGCGGGCATCCCCTCCCTGGGCTCCACCAGGATCAGCCCGTACATGCCGTTGGCCACGTGCAGCGAGGCGGGGCTGAAGGCGCAGTGGTAGACGTACAGCCCCGGGTTGAGCGCGGTGAAGCGGAAGACGGCCTCCTCGCCGGGCAGCACCATGCTGGCCTCCGCGCCGCCGCCGGGGCCGGCCACGGCGTGCAGGTCGATGTTGTGCGGCACCGTGCTGGTCGGGTGGTTCTTGAGGTGGAACTCCACCTGGTCGCCCTCGCGCACGCGGATGAAGCTGCCCGGCACGCTGCCGCCGAAGGTCCAGAAGGTGTAGTCCACGCCGTCCGCCATCCGCATGGTCTTCTCCGTCACCTCCAGGTCCACGATCACCCGGGTCGCGTAGTCGCGGGTGATGGGCCTGGGGACCATGGGAGGCGCCGTGAGCTCGGCCCGCTCCTCGCCGCGGACGGCCGGGGCCGTGGGCGTGGGGATGCCGGCGGCGAACGCGGGCGCCGTGCCGGCCGGGGCGCGGTTGAAACGCAGCAGAAGGGCCGCC
>DASTLD010000237.1:0-2236 GCA_035715345.1 Longimicrobium sp. | reverse complement strand
AGTTGGGGGAGGGGCAGCGAGGAACGAGCGGGGAGGGGGCCTCTGCCCACGGGAGGCAGCTCGCCGGGCGCACCAGCCGCACGCGTACGGTGAAGAACCAGCCGAACACGGCAGCTGGCCGCGCGCGTAGACGCCCCTCCCCCGAAGTTGGGGGAGGGGCAGCGAGGAACGAGCGGGGAGGGGGCCTCCGCCCTCGGGAGGCAGTCGGCGGATCGCAACGGATCCCGGCGAGGGCCCCCGGCCCCTCCCTCGCGCCGCCGCGGCGCGCTATGATGTGCCTTCCGGAATCGCGCCCGACCGCGCCGCACGACCCTTCCGCGAAAGGCCCTTCATGAGCACCGCCGAACCCATCGCCCCACCCCCCGTGCCCCCCGCGCCGTCGCGGCACCGCGGCATGGGGGGCGTGCTGTACGACGGCGGCGTGGCCTTCCGCGTGTGGGCGCCGAACGCGAGCGCCGTCGCCGCCATCGGCACCTTCAACGAGTGGGACGCGTCCGCCCACCCGCTGGCGGACGAGGGATACGGCTACTGGTCCGCGGACGTGGCGGGAGCGAAGGCGGGCGACCGCTACCGCTTCGCGATCACCGCGCGGGACGGGCGCGTGCTGGAGCGCCGCGACCCCTACGCCCGCGACGTGGAGCACTCCAACGGGCACTCCGTCGTCGTCGACCCCGCGTCGTTCCAGTGGCCGGACGAGCCGTTCCGGATGCCGCCGTGGGACGATCTGGTCATCTACGAGATCCACATCGGCACCTTCAACGACAGCGCCGGCGGTGCGCCCGGCACCCTGCAGAGCATCATCCCCCGCCTGGACTACCTGGTGGAGCTGGGCATCAACTGCATCGAGCTGATGCCGCCCGCCGAGTTCCCCACGGACCTGAGCCTGGGCTACAACCCGTCGCACATCTTCGCGGTGGAGGACGCGTACGGCGGCCCGGACGGGCTCAAGCAGCTCATCGTGGAGGCGCACCGGCGCGGCATCGCCGTCATCCTGGACGTGGTCTACAACCACCTGGGGCCGGGCGACCTGGACCTGTGGCAGTTCGACGGGTGGAGCCACGACGGCAAGGGCGGCATCTACTTCTACAACGACTGGCGCTCCAAGACGCCCTGGGGCGACACGCGCCCGGACTACACCCGCGGCGAGGTGCGGCAGTTCATCCGCGACAACGCGCTGTACTGGCTGGAGGAGTTCCGCCTGGACGGCCTGCGCTGGGACGCCACCGGGCAGATCCGCAACGCCAAGGGCGGCAACCACCCGGGCGACCGCCTGCCGGAGGGCGAGGAGCTGATCCGCTGGGTCAACCTGGAGGTCAACCGCCGCCAGCCGTGGAAGCTGCTGATCGCGGAGGACCTGCAGAGCAACCACGACGTGACCCGCCCGGTGGAGGAGGGCGGCATGGGCTTCGACAGCCAGTGGGACGCCGAGTTCGTGCACCCGGTGCGCGAGGCGCTCATCGCCCGCCACGACGAGGACCGCGACATGGGGCGCGTGGCGCACGCCGTGGCCTACCGCTACGGGGGCAGCGCGCTGCACCGCGTGGTCTACACGGAGAGCCACGACGAGGTGATGAACGGCCGCGCCCGCCTGCCCCACGACGTGTGGCCGGACCACGCGGACTCGTGGGTCAGCCGCAAGCGCTCCACGCTGGGCGCGGCGCTCATGTTCACCGCGCCGGGCATCCCCATGATCTTCCAGGGGCAGGAGATCCTGGAGGACGGCTGGTTCATGGACACGGACCCGGTGGACTGGGACAAGCTGCACCGCTTCGCGGGCATCCAGCACCTGTACCGCGACCTGATCCGCCTGCGCCGCAACTGGTGGGATACCACGCGTGGCCTGCGCGGCGAGCACGTGAACGTCCACCACGTGAACCACGCGGCCAAGGTCGTCGCCTACCACCGCTGGCACCACGGCGGCCCGCGCGACGACGTGATCGTGGCCGGCAACTTCAGCCACCGTGCGCTGGACCACTACCGCATCGGCGTGCCGCGCGGCGGCGAGTGGCACGTGCGCTTCAACAGCGACTGGAACGGCTACTCGCCCGATTTTGGCAATCACCCCAGCCACCACACCCGGGCGGACGCGGTGCCGTGGGACGGGATGCCGTTCAGCGTGGCCGTGGGGCTGGGCCCGTACACCGCGATCCTCCTGTCGCAGGAGTAGCGGCGGCGGGGGATCGGGAATCCGAGCACTGAGGGGAGGCGGGGGATGGCGGGGGCATGCCCGGAGATG
>DASTLD010000236.1:0-21642 GCA_035715345.1 Longimicrobium sp. | reverse complement strand
ACAGCAGTCGCAGAGCTGGAGAAAGCGGCTGCGGTGCGACTTGATCCAGTGCACGTTGTCCACGATGCGCGTCAGGTTCAGCGACGTGTGCCCGAACGCGGTGCCCGTGGTCTTGAACCGTGCCAGGTCCGCAATGACCTGCTCCTCGACCTCCTTCTCCTCGTCCGCGATCAGCAGGCCCACGTCGCGCTCCCTGCGCAGGAACCGCTCGACGTCCTCCGCCAGGTAGATGAACGCCAGCGTGTGCGGGTGCATGGGCCGCTCGTACCGGTGCGCGAGGTGCCGCTTGTCGATGCCCTGCCACATCACCCGGGCGCCGTAGGAGGCGACGAGCGACACCAAGTCCCCGTACAGCGAGATGCGGTCGCCGGGCGGCATGGCCGCGCACGGGCCCTCGCCCCGGTACATGTCGGCGCCCTTGCACTCGAAGGCGGTGTCCAGGCACGCGGACCCGAACCGCGCGCGCAGGACGCCGGTGATCGCATCCTCCAGCCGCCGCGCCTGCGCCGTGGGGACGGCGAGCGCCAGCAGGTAGTAGACGGCACTGGTGGGATGCGCCAGGTCGCGGCCCGTGTTCCCGGAGCTGTCGAGGAAGACGAGGTACATCGGGGTGGGCGATAGAGGAGGTGACGGCCGATCGCACGTTATCGCCCCAATTGTATGCTCGAGTGAACGGCGTGGACAGACCGGCCGACAGTGCGCTGGCGTTGTTCGGGGTGCAGAAGCGGCGTATCTTGGCGCCCGAACCCCAACCCCCGGCGCGGATGCAGCGGATCGAGATCGACGGCGGCTCGTTGACCCTGGAGCAGGTGGAGCGCGTCGCCACCGGTGCGGACACGGAGGTGGTGCTGGCGCCGGGCACGGTGGAGCGGATGCAGCGCTCGCGCGACGTGGTGGAGCGCGCGCTGGCCCGTGGCGACGTGGTCTACGGCGTCACCACCGGGTTCGGGCGGCTGGCGGAGACCATCATTGACCGCGGCCGGCTGGAGGAGCTGCAGATCAACCTGATCCGCAGCCACGCGTGCGGGGTGGGCCCGCCGCTGAGCCGCGCGGAGACGCGGGCCATGACGCTGCTGCGGGCCAGCGTGCTCGCGAAGGGCTTCTCCGGCATCCGACCCGTGGTGGTGCAGCGGCTGCTGGACCTGCTGAACCGCGGCGTTCACCCGGTCATCCCCGAGCAGGGCTCCGTGGGGGCGTCCGGGGACCTGGCGCCGCTGTCGCACCTGGCGCTGGTGCTGGTGGGGGAGGGGATGGCGGAGGTGGGTGGGGAGGTGCTGCCGGGGGCGGAGGCGCTGCGGCGCGCGGGGCTGGAGCCGGTGCGGCTGCAGGCCAAGGAGGGGCTGGCGCTCAACAACGGCACGCAGTTCATGGCCGGCATCGGCGCGCTGCTGCTGCGCGGTGCGGAGCGCGTGGTGGACGCCGCCGACGTCGCGGGGGCCATGTCGCTGGAGGGGCTCAAGGGGACGCCCGACGCCTTTCACCCCGCCATCATGCGGGCGCGGCCGCACCCCGGGCAGGCGGCCAGCGCGGAGCGGCTGCGGGCCCTGCTGGCGGACAGCGAGATCCGCGAGTCGCACCGCTACGGCGACCCGCGCGTGCAGGACGCCTACGCGCTGCGCTGCATGCCGCAGGTGCACGGCGCCGCGCGCAACGCGCTGGCGTACGTCCGCCAGGTGCTGGAGACGGAGGCCAACAGCGCCACGGACAACCCGCTCATCTTTCCCGACGAGGGCCCGGACGGGCTGGTGATCTCCGGCGGCAACTTCCACGGGCAGCCGGTGGCGCAGGCGCTGGACCTGCTGACCATGGCGCTGGCGGACCTGGCGTCCATGAGCGAGCGGCGCACGGAGCGGCTGGTGAACCCGGACCTGTCGGGCGACCTGCCGGCGTTCCTGACCCGCGACCCCGGCGTCAACTCCGGCTTCATGATCGCGCAGATCACCGCGGCGGCGCTGGTGAGCGAGAACAAGGTGCTGGCGCACCCCGCCAGCGTGGACTCCATCCCCACCGGCGCCAACAAGGAGGACCACGTGTCCATGGGCGCCCACGCGGCCATCAAGGCCCGCCGCGCGCTGCGCAACACGGAGGCGGTGCTGGGCATCGAGCTGCTGTGCGCCGCCCAGGCGCTGGAGCTCCGCAAGCCGCTGCGCCCCGGCCGCGGCGTGAAGCGCGCGTACGAGATCTTCCGCTCCCGCATCCCCCCGCTGGACACCGACCGCGTCCTGGCGCCCGACATCGAGGCCGCCGCGGCGCTGGTGCGGGAGGGCACTCTGTTGCAGCTTTAGGTTGGACCTGCGGAAGGAGCAGCACCATGGCAACGCATCCCGCCCGGCGCGGGTGGAGCTACGCGGAGTTTGCGCGCCTCCCCGACGACGGCAACCGCTACGAGATCATCGCCGGGGACCTGTTCATGACGCCGTCGCCGCGCCCCATCCACCAGCGAGTCGGCTTCAAGCTGGGCGCGATCCTCGAAGCGTTCGTTTCCGAGCACGCGCTGGGGTGGGTGATGACGGGACCGGTGGACGTGCTCTTTGGCGAGGACGACTACCTGGCACCGGATTTGGTCTTCGTCCGCCCGGAGCGGCGCCCGTTCATCACCGAGCGAGGCGTGGAAGCGGCGCCCGACCTCGTCGTGGAGGTGCTTTCCCCGTCCACTGCGCTGCGCGACCGCGGGATCAAGCGGGAGCGGTACGCGTTCTTCGGTGTGCCGGAATACTGGGTGGTGGATGCGGACGCGATGCGCGTCGAAGTCTACCACCTCCTCGACGACCCAGACCGCCCGGCGCTGGTCGCGACCGACCGCTTCGAGTGGCGGCCGGTGGAGGGCGGGCCCGCGCTCACCCTAGGCCTGGACGAATTCATGCGCGGCTTCGATTGAGCCGCACGACCGAACCGCATTCCCTTATCGATATGACCATCGTCGCTGAGCCACGCACCGTGCGCGCGCCGCGCGGGTCCGAGATCTCGTGCCGCGGGTGGCAGCAGGAGGCCGCGCTGCGCATGCTGATGAACAACCTGGACCCCGAGGTCGCGGAGCGGCCGGAGGACCTTGTCGTCTACGGCGGCACCGGGCGCGCGGCGCGCTCGTGGGAGGCGTTCGAGGCCATCGTGGAGTCGCTGCGCACGCTGGCGGACGACGAGACGCTGATCGTGCAGTCCGGCAAGCCGGTGGCCGTGCTGCGCACGCACCGCCACGCGCCGCGCGTGCTCATCGCCAACAGCAACCTGGTGGGGCGCTGGGCCAACTGGGAGACCTTCCGCGAGCTGGAACGGCAGGGCCTGACCATGTACGGCCAGATGACGGCCGGGTCGTGGATCTACATCGGCACGCAGGGCATCCTGCAGGGCACCTACGAGACGTTCGGCGCGGTGGGGCGCCAACACTTCGGCGGCAGCCTGCGCGGCACGTGGACGCTGACGGGCGGCATGGGCGGCATGGGCGGGGCGCAGCCGCTGTCCGTGACCATGAACGACGGCGCGGTGCTCGTCGTCGAGGTCGACGCCAGGCGCATCGAGCGGCGCATCCAGACGCGCTACTGCGACCGCATGACGCACGACCTGGACGAGGCGCTGCGCTGGGTGACCGAGGCGCGCAACGCGGGGCGGCCGCTGTCGGTGGGCCTCGTCGGCAACTGCGCGGAGGTGCTGCCGGAGCTGGTGCGCCGCGGGGTTACGCCGGACGTGCTGACGGACCAGACCAGCGCCCACGACGCGCTGGGCGGCTACGTGCCGGCCGGGCTGTCGCTCGACCAGGCGGACGCGCTGCGGCGGGACGATCCCGCGGAGTACCAGCGGCGGTCGATGGTCTCCATGCGCGCGCACTGCGAGGCCATGGTGGAGATGATGGGCCGCGGCGCCATCACCTTCGACTACGGCAACAACCTGCGCGGCCAAGCGCTCGACGCGGGGTTCGCGGACGCGTTCGCGTTCCCGGGCTTCGTGCCGGCGTACGTGCGCCCGCTGTTCTGCGAGGGCAAGGGCCCGTTCCGCTGGGTGGCGCTCTCCGGCGACCCGGCGGACATCCACCGCACCGACCGCCTGGTGCTGGAGCTGTTCCCGCACGACGAGCACCTGCGCCGCTGGATCACGCAGGCGCAGGAGAAGGTGGCGTTCCAGGGCCTGCCGTCGCGCATCTGCTGGCTGGGGCAGGGCGAGCGGGCGCGCTTCGGGGTGGCGCTCAACGACCTGGTGGCCAGCGGCGAGCTGAGCGCGCCCATCGTCATCGGGCGCGACCACCTGGACACGGGCTCGGTGGCGTCGCCGTTCCGCGAGACGGAGGCCATGCGCGACGGCAGCGACGCCATCGCGGACTGGCCCATCCTCAACGCGCTGGTCAACGTGGCCAGCGGCGCGTCGTGGGTCAGCTTTCACCACGGCGGCGGGGTGGGGATCGGCAACTCGCTGCACGCGGGGCAGGTCATCGTGGCGGACGGCACGCCGGAGATGCGCGAGCGCCTGGAGCGCGTGCTGACCAACGATCCGGGGATGGGCGTCGTGCGCCACGCGGACGCCGGCTACCCGGAGGCGGCCGCCACGGCGCGCCGCGAGGGCATCCGCATCCCCATGCTCGACACCTGACGGCGCGGGGGACGGGCGGCCCGCGCGCCGCCCGTCCCGATCGCCCCGTCTCGGACGTTCTCGGCGGTTCCTTCCGGCAGTCCCATCTCCCGATCCATCGACCTCTGAGCCGGCGCACCCTGACCACGGCGCCGTCCGGATCGTCAGCGAGCGGCATCCCCCACATCCTCCCTACCCTTCGAACGCAGGACCCATGAAGCCAGCCCTGATCATCGCGCTGCTCTCGCTGGGCGCGTGCGCCCCCATCGTCACGCACGGGCCGCAGGTGTCCGACGGGCTGCAGCTCAACGGCACCGTCGGCGTTCCGCGCGAGCTGTGCGACAGCTGCCACGCCGACCTGATCCCGCAGTACGGCTTCGGCGTGCGCTACGGGCGCAAGGCGGAGCCGGGGCGGTTCGGCATCAGCAGCGGGCTGACGCTGTCGCTGGCGATGTTCAACCCGGAGCTGGACGTGTACGTGGAGGCGCCGAAGCCGGACGGCGGCTGGGCCTACGGCGGAGGCGTGCTGGCGGCCATGACGCACACGATGCCGTACGTGCAGGTGGGGAAGCTGGACCCGGACGGCAGCGGGTTCTACACCACGCAGGGGTTCGCGCTGCTGGAGGACCACGCGGAGGGATGGAACCTGATGCCGGAGGATGACACGGGGCCTTACACGCACCTGGAGCCGCGCTACTGGGCGCCGACCGTCGCGTACCGGCAGGCCACGCGGCGCGGGGCCATCCACTGGTACCTGTCCGGGGCGTTCGGGCGCGCCAAGGAGCTCCACTACCCGAACGAGTTCGCGCCGAACCCGGGGCCGGGGGTGGAGGTGGGCTCGCGGCCGGTGCGGGTCATCATGCTGGGCGTCGCGTTCGAGCACACGCTGAGCATGCCGCGCGTGGGGCCGCAGTACCACTGACCGTCGTTGCCGGTGTTGTACCGCGCAACCCTCCTCCGCGTGCGGGGGAGGGTTGTTTGCGTATCGAGGGCGGCGTAAGGTTCGTGCGGCGGGGCCGTGCGCGGGGGAGAGAAGATCCTTCGGTCGGCGCCATGGCTTCGCGCGGGGCGGAGGACTGCGCGGCGCCTTCCTCAGGATGACATCGCGGGCCGCGCGTTCCCGATTCGCATCCCCCATCCCTTCCGTTTCGATCTCCCAGAACAATCGTGGAACTCCGCATCGAGCGCCTTTCCAAGCGGTACCCCAACGGCGTGCACGCGCTGAAGGACGTGTCCCTCACCATCCGGCCGGGCATGTTCGGGCTGCTGGGGCCCAACGGCGCGGGCAAGAGCACGCTGATGCGCATCCTGGCCACGCTGCAGGAGGCGGACAGCGGCGCCGCGACGCTCGGCGGCGTGGACGTGCTGCGCGACAAGGACGCGGTGCGCCGCACGCTGGGCTACCTGCCGCAGGAGTTCGGGCTGTATCCGCGGGTGACCGCGCTGGAGATGCTGGACCACTTCGCGGTGCTCAAGGGGGTGACGGACGCCCGGGAGCGGCGCGAGACGGTGCGCTCGCTGCTGGAGCAGACCAACCTGTGGGAGGCGCGCGCGCGGCGGCTGGGCACCTTCTCCGGCGGCATGCGGCAGCGCTTCGGCATCGCGGTGGCGCTGATCGGCAACCCGCGGCTGATCATCGTGGACGAGCCCACGGCGGGGCTGGACCCGGCGGAGCGCGTGCGCTTCCTGAACCTGCTGAGCGCGCTGGGCGAGAACGCGGTCGTCATCCTGTCCACGCACATCGTCGAGGACGTGAGCGACCTGTGCACGCGCATGGCCATCATCGAGCGCGGGCGCATCCTGCTGGAGGCGGAGCCGCAGGAGGCGGTGGAGGCGCTGCGCGGCCGCGTGTGGCGCCGCGAGGTGCCGCGCGAGGAGCTGCCGGCGTTCGAGGAACGCCATCCCGTGGTCCTGACCACGCTGGCCGCGGGGCGCACCGTGGTTCACGTGCACGGCGGCGCGGCGCCGGACGAGACCTTCGAGCCGGTGGAGCCGGATCTGAAGGACGTGTACTTCACGGTGATGCGCGGCATTGGCCTGGGCCTGCCGGGCGAGACGCCGCGCGAGGTCCTGGCCCCGCGCGAGGAGTGGGAGCCGGGGCGCGAGCTGCGCATGCCGGCGCCCGCGGAACGCGTATCGCCCGGGCCCGCCGCGCCGGAGGACGCGGCATGACGGCGTTCGCACAGCTCGCGCGGTTCACCCTGCGGCACCAGCTGCGCCGCATCTCCACCTGGGTGTACTTCGCGGTCTTCTTCCTCAGCTCCTTCATGATCACGGCGGCGGCGGGCGGCGCGTTCGCGGGGTTCGACCTGGGCGACACGGTGCTGCTGGCCAACTCGCCGCTGGTGGTCGTGCGCTGGGCGGCGCTGCTGTCGCTGCTGGCGGTGCCGGTGACGGCGGCGCTGGCGGGCAACGCGGCGCAGGCGGACTTCCAGGCCCGCATCCACCCGCTGCTGTTCACCACGCCGGTCAGCCGGGCCGCGTACCTGGGCGGGCGCTACGCCGGCGCGGTGGCGGCCAACGCGGTGGTGCTGCTGGGCATTCCCCTGGGCATGGCGGCCGCGGCGGCCATGCCGTTCCTGGACCCGGGACGCCTGGGGCCGTTCCGCGCGGACGCGTTCGCCTTCGCGCTGCTGGTGTTCATCGTCCCCAACCTGCTGTTCACCTCCGCGGTGTTCCTGGTGATGTCGGCGCTGACGCGGCGGTCGCTGCCGCACCAGGTGGGCGGCATCGGCCTGCTGCTGGCCTATTCCGTGGCCAGCGCGTTCACGGAGGCGCTGGAGTTCGACTGGGTGATGCACCTGGCCGACCCGTTCGGCATGGCGCCGCTGGGGTGGGCCACGCGCTACTGGACGGTGGCGGAGCAGAACACGCTGGCGCTGCCGCTGACGGGGCCGCTGCTCCTGAACCGCCTGCTCTGGCTGGGCGTGGGCGCGGCGGTGCTGGCGTACGGGCTGGCGCGCTTCCGCTTTGCGCAGTTCGCCAGCGAGGACCTGGGGCGCGCGCCGCCGGCCCCGGCGGAGGCGCCGTCGCTGGGCGCGCGGCTGCACCTGCCGCGTCCGCGCCTGGCGTTCGGCCCGCGCGCACGGCTGGCGCAGTACGCGGCGTACACGCGCGAGAGCGTGCGGCGGGTGGCGCGCGGGGTGTGGTTCTGGGTGCTGGCGGGGATGGCGCTGGTGGTGGTGCTGCTGAGCGCGGTGGACATCGGCGCCATCTACGGCACGCGCACCTATCCGGTGACCTACCAGGTGGTGGAGGCGGTGGGCAGCTCGCTGATGCTGTTCATGGTGCTGATCCTGGCGGTGTACGCGGGCGAGCTGGTGTGGGACGAGCGCGAGGCCGGCTCCGCGCAGATCCACGACGCGCTGCCGGTGCCGGGGTGGGTCCCCTTCGCGGCCAAGGTGACGGCGCTGGTGGCCCTCTGCGCGGCGCTGCTTGCGGTGGGGACGGGGGCCGGGATGCTGATCCAGGCGGCGCGCGGCTACTTCCGCTTCGAGCCGGGGCTGTACCTGGCGGAGCTGTTCGGCTTCGGGCTGGCGTTCTTCGCGCTGGTGGCCGTCTTCGCGGTGACGGTGCAGAGCCTGGCCAACCACAAGTACATGGGGCACCTGCTGGTGGTGGGGTACTGGGTGGCCGTCCCCCTGCTGTACCTGTGGCTGCCGCCGCACAACCTGCTCTTCTTTCCCTCCACGCCGTCCACCTTCTACAGCGACATGAACGGCTACGGCCACACGCTGCGCGGGTGGGCGTGGTACACGCTGTTCTGGGCGCTGGTGGCGGTGCTGATGGCGGTGGCGGCCACGGTGTTCTGGCCGCGCGGCATGGAGGGCGGCGCGCGCGGGCGGCTGCGCCTGGCGCGCGCGCGGCTGACGCGGCCCACGCTGGCGGCGGCGGGGCTGGCGGGGGCGCTGGTGCTGGCCACGGGCGGCTTCATCCTCCACAACACGGTCGCGCTCAACGACTTCGAGACGGAGGAGGAGGGCGCGCGGGTCACGGCGGAGTACGAGAAGCGCTACAAGCGCTACCAGCACGTGCCGCAGCCGCGCATCACCCGGGTGCGGCTGGAGGTGGACATCCATCCCGGGCGGCGGGACGTGGACCTGCGGGGCGCGTACACGCTGGTCAACCGCACGCGCGCGGCCATCCGCGACGTGCACGTGGACCTGCTGAACACGCTGGAGATCCGGCGGATGGGGTTCGCGGCGCCGGCGCGTCGCATCATCGCGGACCGGCGGCGCGGCTACTACGCCTTTCGCCTGGCGCGCCCGCTGGCGCCCGGGGACAGCACGGAGCTGCGCTTCCACGTGGCGCACGTCACCCGCGGCTTCGAGAACGAGCCGAGCTTCTGGCCGGTGGTGGGCAACGGCACCTTCTTCAGCAGCGAGTACCTGCCCGGCATCGGCTACAACCCGGAGGGCGAGCTGCAGGACGCGGTGGACCGCGAGCGGCACGGGCTGCCGGACCGCCCGCGCGCCACGCCCATCGGCGACCCGCGCGGGCGCATGCGCAACTTCGTGAGCCGCGACGCGGACTGGATCGACTTCGCGGTCATGGTCAGTACCTCGGCGGACCAGGTGGCGCTGGCGCCGGGGTACCTGACGCGCGAGTGGCGGCGCGGCGGGCGGCGGTACTTCCGGTACGAGATGGACGTGCCGATGCTGAACTTCTACGCCTTCCTCTCCGCGCGGTACGCGGTGCGGCGCGACCGCTGGAAGGACGTGGCCATCGAGGTGTTCCATCACCCCGGCCACGAGTACAACGTGGACCGCATGGTGCGCGCGGTGAAGGCGTCGCTGGACTACTACACGCGCGAGTTCGGCCCCTACCAGCACCGGCAGGTGCGCATCCTGGAGTTCCCGCGCTACGCACCGTTCGCGCAGTCGTTCGCCAACACCATCCCCTACAGCGAGGGCATCGGCTTCATCGCGGACGTCGGGGCGGACGACATCGACTACCCGTACTTCGTGACCGCCCACGAGGTGGCCCACCAGTGGTGGGGCCACCAGGTGGTGCCGGCGGACGTGCAGGGCGGGGCCATGCTGTCGGAGACGCTGTCCGAGTACAGCGCGCTCATGGTGATGGAGAAGGAGTACGGGCGCGCGCAGATCGGCCGCTTCCTGCGCCACGAGCTGGACGAGTACCTCAAGGGCCGCACGGCGGAGCGGCGGGCGGAGATGCCGCTGTCGCTGGTGGAGAACCAGCAGTACATCCACTACAACAAGGGCGCGCTGGCCATGTACGCCCTGCGCGACTACGCGGGCGAGGCGGCGGTCAACGGCGCGCTGCGGGCGTTCCTGGACGAGGCGCGCTACCGCGCGGCGCCGTACCCCACCTCGCGCGACCTGCTGCGCCACCTGCGCGCGGCGGTGCCGGACACCCTGCAAGCGCTGGTGGAGGACCTGTTCGAGACGGTGACGCTGTGGGACCTGTCCGCCACGCGCGCGCAGGGCAGGGAGCTGCCGGACGGGCGCTACCAGGTGGAGTTCACCGTGGAGGCCGCCAAGCTGCGCGCGGGCGAGCTGGGGGACGAGGAGGCGGTGGACATCGACGACGTGATCGAGGTGGGGGTGTTCGGCGCGGACCCGGAGGAGCCGCTGTGGCTGCGGCGCGCGCGGTTCACCGGCGCGCCGCGCACCTTCCGCGTGGTGCTGGACGAGCGGCCCAGGCGCGCGGGCATCGACCCGCTGCACAAGCTGATCGACCGCGACCTGGACGACAACGTGAAGGCCGTCACCCGCGCGCCGCGGACGGCGGTGCGGCGCGGGGGCTAGGGGCCCTCACCCTGCGCGGCACCGCGGCGCGCGACTGTCGTCGTGTCCGCGGTGCCACGCTGTCCCTCTCCCACAAACTGCGTGGGAGAGGGCGAAGAATCGCGTGTGGTGCGTCGGCTGGAAGCCGGGAGAGGACCGTTCATCACGCGGGAGGGATGATGCGGGCGAGGTGGATGGGGCTGACGCTGGCCGTGGTGCTCGCGGCTACCACGGCGTCCGCTTGCGGGCCGGCGGTGACGCGCAACCCGGCGGGGGTGCGGCTGGTTCGGCGCGCGTCCGCGGAGTACGTGTTCTACCCGGTGGAAGGCGAGACCGCGCGGCAGCTGTCCGAATCCATGCGCGCGCGGCGGCTGCGGTCGGACCGCGGCACCGCGCTGGGGCTGACGCGGTGGCGCATCTCGTGGCAGGCGCGGTGGAGCAGCTTCGGCGGGATCTGCCGCACGCGCGATCCCGTGGTGGAAGCCCACATCCAGGTCTGGCTGCCGCGCTGGGACCCGCCCCCGACCGCCAGCCCGGAGCTGGTCCGGCAGTGGAACGAGTTCGTCTACGCGCTCTCCGAGCACGAGGTGGGTCACGTGGACATCGCGCTGGAAGCACGCCGCGAGGTGCGGTCGCTGCTGCGCGGCCTGACCGGCTCCTGCTCCGGCATCCAGGCGCGCGCGTCGGCCGCGGTCAGCCGGCTGCTCTACGAATACCGCCGCCGCCAGAACCGCTTCGACGAGCGCGAGCGCCAGGCGGCCGACCCGCGCCTGGTCTGGCCGCCGCGCTCCGCGCCCGCGCCGCTGCACGGCGAGGAAACGGGCCGCGTGGAGGGCGGCCTGCCCGCCATCGCGGCGCTGGACTCCGCGGGGCCGCTGTCAGCGGAGGTGGTGAGCGGCTGCTACCGGCTGGCGGCGCCGCCGGGCGCCGGGGGCACGGCGGAGGGCGAGTTCTGGTCCGCGGCCGTGCACCTGGACACCGTGGTGGCGCGGCGGCTGGGCCCCACGCCGCTCCCGTTCCCGGACCCCGCGCGCCGGGCCGTCGTCACCCTCGCGCCCGCATCACCGGCACTTACGGAGGATACGCTGCGGGTCAGCACGGCGTGGCAGATCGTGCCGCCGGACACGCTGCGGATCGTGCGCAGCACCGGCTTCCACGGCGAGGTGGTGACGCTGCGGTGGCAGGACGGGAGCTTCGCCGGCCACCGGGAGACGTTCTCCGACGTGGCGGGGCGGGCGCCCGGGCCGCGCGAGCCGGTGCAACTGGTGCCGGAGGAGTGCCCCCTCGCGGAGTGAGATCGCGGGCCGCGAGGGCGCGGGTAAGCCTCTGGCATGTGCGGCCGACGCTTCCATCACCAGACACACGAAGCCCGCACGGCCACGCCGCGCGGGCTACTTTGTGCTCGAACTCGGCGCAGAACCGTCGCAGCGGAGCGATGCGGATCTGCCGCACCGGGCGGCGCGCGCGGGCACGCAGACGTTAGCTGGTTTCAAGGGAAGAGCCATCGTAGAATTACACGTTCACCGTGAACAAGCATCACTCTCCGAGTAGATCAGTGGAAGCGAACAAGCGTAATCTCGTTTCGGTGTTCGGTCAGCCGATTCAATTGATGGTCCCGCTGTTTCAGCGTCCGTACGTGTGGGACGAGGAGAAGCAGTGGCTTCCATTGTGGGAAAACATTCAGGCTCTGGCGGATCGGCAACTTGCCGGTCCGGATGTGCGCCCCCACTTCTTGGGAGCGGTCGTCCTTGACCAATTGAAAATGCCGACGGGCACCGTCGAGACGCGCCAAGTGATTGACGGGCAGCAGCGGCTCACCACGCTTCAACTGTTCCTGGCGGCAGCGCGTGACGCCGCCCAAGCGTTGGGAGCGATACAGCACTCGCGCGCGTTCGGGACGCTCACCCGCAATGACTTGCCGCTGAGCCAGAACCCTGACGAGGAGTTCAAAGTATGGCCAACTAACGTCGATCGGGTGCATTTCCGTCGTACGCTGCGAGCAGGCTCCCCGGAATCCCTTCGCCGTGAGTACCTGAAGAAGGACAAGGGAAAGATCGGCCATCGTATCCCGGATGCTTACCTTTACTTCTATGAAGAGATAGCCCGC
The DNA here is from genome assembly GCA_035715345.1 of Longimicrobium sp. Taxonomy (GTDB): domain Bacteria; phylum Gemmatimonadota; class Gemmatimonadetes; order Longimicrobiales; family Longimicrobiaceae; genus Longimicrobium. The sequence goes on along the minus strand of DASTLD010000236.1, from coordinate 9,228 downwards.
TGGGCATCTGAAGACGGTGAGGAATACAGACTTGCACGTCTCGACAGCCTGCACAAAACCGTTCAGTCGCACCTGCTGTTTGTCGTTATCGATTTGGACGAACGCGATGATGCCCAAATCATTTTCGAAACCCTGAATGCTTTGGGTACCCCACTGCTTCCAGCAGATCTGGTAAAGAATTATCTCTTTCATGCAGCCCAAGGGGAGGGCTGGCCGATTGAGGAGCTATATGCTGAGTACTGGAAGCCATTTGATCGGGACGAGGAGTTTTGGCGTGCGGAGGTTACGCAGGGTCGATTGAAGCGGCCTAACATCGATCTGTTTCTTCAATATTATCTAACCCTTGCCACTAATGATGAGGTCATAGCTACTCATCTTTTCACTACATTTCGGGATTACGTGCGGAAGACGCCCGCATTGACGGCGGGTGATCACCTGTCAGGCCTCGCTGCATACGCGGATGTCTATCGCCGGTTGACGAGCTTTGAACGCGAAACTCGAGAGGGAGTGTTTTTCTATCGTCTAGCATTGATGGAGACAACCACGGTGATTCCGTTCTTGCTTGAACTATTCAAGCAGCAAGGCGGTGGTCAGGGTGATAGTGACATAACTGATATCCTGAATGCGTTGGAGTCATTCCTGGTACGCCGGTTAGTATGTCGGCTAACGACAAAGAACTACAATCGCCTCTTCTTGGATCTTGTTCAGCGACTGCGTCAGGAGGGCGGCTTCACGGCTGCAGGCGTGCAGAGGTTCCTCTTAGAGCAGAAAGGCGATAGCGGGAGGTGGCCTAATGACGCCGAATTCCAAGCCAGTTGGGTGGATCAGCCATTATACCGACTCCTTGTTCGGAAGCGTTTGCGCATGATTTTAGAAGCTGTTGACGCCGGGCTCCATGGGAAATTCACCGAGCGGCTTCACATCAGCGGAAAATTGCAGGTTGAACATCTCATCCCGCAGTCATGGAAGGAACACTGGCCTCTTACTGATCCCAATATACCTCCACAGCGCCGGGATGATCTTGTACAAACAATCGGCAACCTGACGCTCGTTACCGAGAATTTGAATCCGAGTCTCTCGAATGGTCCATGGGCGATGAAACGAGATAAGATCCTTGATCATAGCGCCCTTAATTTGAATCGGCCGTTACGGGTACATCAGACTTGGACCGAAGCCGACATCACGGCTCGATCACACCGGCTATTTGAAACGGCTCGCCAAATCTGGCCATATCCTGCGGCGGAATGATAACGCGCTCGCCATAGTCGTTTGGAACGATGCACGGCGCAGAACCGCCGAGTTGGACCTCTCGCGGGCGGCCAATCCCCGGCGCGAGCAACCGCATGCACACGCCGTGGCTCGTATTCCGCCGGGCCAGGACCCTATCGATGCGCGGCCGACGCTTCCATCACCGGAAACACGAAGCCCGCGCGGCAACCGCCGCGCGGGCTTCGTCGTCCGGGGTGTCCGTCCTATCCCGCGCAGGGGCGGCGTCTAACGCCCCCGGCGGCGCGGGCGGAAGGGCACGGCCCTGCCCTGCGCGTCCACCTGCTGCCGTGGACCCCGCCAGACGTCGTCGAGCAGCAGGAGGCCGGGCTGGTCCCGCGCGCTCCCTTCCCGCAGCGACAGCGTCAGGAAGAACGGGTCCGCCGCCGCCGGGTTGACGGTATAGCCGATGTCCGCCAGCGAGCGCACGGTGAGCTGGCTGAGCGGGTTGTCCACCCCCGAGTCCAGGTACCCCGTCATCAGCTCGTTGTCCAGCACCGACTCGCGCCAGTGGCTGTTGATGGTGCCCCCGGGCCCCGTGTTCTCCACCGGCACCTTCTGCCCGCCCGTGTACGTGGCGCCGCCGATGGCGTTGAAGCCGGCGACGGCCTGGGGCCCGCTGAAGTACGTGTCCAGCGGCGGCCCGCCGACGGGCGACTTGTTCTCCAGGTACCAGAAATCCTCCCACATCGTGCCGATGCCCAGCACGTGCCCCATCTCGTGGAGGATCACGGACGAGAACCGGCCGGAGCTCTCCAGCGCCGCCACGTCCGCGGCGTCGAAGCGCATCAGCCCGGAGATGGGGGTGAAGTCGGAGACGCGGGCCAGGCACCACCCGGCGCTGCCCAGGATGCCGCCGAGCCCGTCGATGGGCTCGATGCCGGCAAAGATCAGCAGGTCGTCCACGGTCATCTCCAGCGACGGCGACCCGGCGCCGCAGTGCCCGGCGGAGAAGCCCGTCAGCGACAGGCTGGCCAGGTCTCCCGTGATGAGCCCCTCCCAGCGCGCGGCGGCGTTCTCGAACACCGTGCGCTGCGACGGCGTCACGTCGGACGTGAAGCAGAGGGTGATGGCGTAGCCGCTGCCGCCCCCGCCCGCGCAGCCGGCCGCGGAGAAGGTGACCGAGTCGCCGGCGATGCCGGCGCCCCCCAGGACGGCCGTGAGCGTGTTCAGGTTGGCGGTCCCGCCCATCGTCCAGCTTCCCACGGCGGCGATGCCGTTGGCGTCCGTGACGGCGGTGGGCCCGGTGACGCTGCCCCCGTTGTCCGCCGAGAAGTTGACGCTGACGCCGGGCTGCGGCACGCCCAGCTGGTTGGTGACCAGCACGGACGGGGGCGTGGCCACCGGCATGCCGGCCATGGCGGTCTGCTCGTGCCCCGCGTTGCGCGCGATGGAGAGCAGGCCCACCTGGATGGCGTGCTCCTCCTGGACGCGGTTGCCCTGCGCGCGCAGGAGCGAGATGCCGTACTCGCCGAACGTGAGCTGGATGGACGCCTGCCCGCCGGCCAGCGCGGTGCCCGCGCCGCCCGTGACCGAGGGGCCGGAGACCCGCTCCAGCGCCACCACGTCCGAGACGGTCGTCCGCGCGTTGCCGTATCGGTCCATGGCCCGGGCCGTCACCGTGTACGGCGAGCCGGCCGTGGCCTCGACGGCCGTGCCGCCGCGGAAGTACGCGCCGCACGCGCTGGCCGACTCGCCGGGGCGCATGACGTCGATGCGCGTGTAGGCCGCGGGGCTGGTGATGGTGGTGGTGGGCAGCGCGGCGGTCCCCGCCGTGCGGACGGTGCAGATCTGGCGCTGGCCGGGGTAGTCGGGGATCCACGCGGCCGCGGCGCTGCTGCCGGGCAGCACCGTCACCGTGGTGGCGCCGATGGCCGCGGCGCGCTCGCGGAGCCGCCGCACCGCGCCGGTGTCCTGCGCCTCCTCCATGCTCTCCGTCATCCGGGTCTCCGTGTCCTGCACCGCCAGCACCTGGATGGCGAACGTGAACACGTCCTGGCTGCTGCTGGCGGCGAGCGGCACCCGCATCGCGAACGTGACCAGGCCGGCGAAGTCGCTCGCGCCGGCGGCCACGGGCAGGGTGCGGCTGGACGGGTCGTCGGCGTTGCGCACGACGTATCCGTACGGGAACACGCCCGTGATGCCGGCGGGGGTCGCGATCGCGGCCACCTCGCTCTCCTGGAACACCTGCAGCACGTCCGTCTCGGTGGCGCGCAGGGTGGTGCCGCCGCCCAGCGTCACGGCGCCGGTGGGGACGATGCCACTGGCCAGCGACGCGGCCGCGGCGGTGCCGTCGAACCGGTTCAGCGTGCTCACGGGCGTGCCCGCCATGGTGCCGGCGGTGCTGACGGCCACGAAGGTCAGGTTGCTGAGCGGCGCGCCGGTGCCGTTCCGCACCCGGTACGTCACCTGGATGTAGCGGTGCCCGCCCTGGCCGCGCGCGCCCTCCGTGAACGAGGCGGACGACACCGTCTCGAGGGTCAGGCCGCTGGCCGCCGGGTTCAGGGCCAGGCGCGGGCCGCCCGGGGCGGCGGGCGCAACGGGCGCCATGCTGGCGTGCATGGACGGCGTGCCGACGGCGGAGAGCACGACCTCGTACACGCCCAGCACCCGCGGGCCCGTGGGCGGGGGCGGCGTGCCGAGCGGATCGTCGGCGCAGGCGGCCAGCAGGACCGCGACGGGCAGGAGGCGGAGCGAGCGGATCGAGGGCATGTCAGTCCACGGATCGGTGGCGGTGGGGGAGCGTCATCTGCGCCCCTTCCGTTCCGCACCAGTTCAGAGGTTGTGGTGGCGATCGCCGGATGCGTCGTGGTGATCGCGCTTTGCCGGGGAACCGGAGGGGTGGAGCGGGAGAGCGCGCCGGTTCACGCGCCGGAGCGCTCACGCAACTGCTGGAGGGCAATCTCCCAGGAGATCGATGAAGCGGGGTCGGCGCTCCTCCGCGGTCAGCTCGAGCTCGTCGGTCTCCACACTCACGGAAGGCTCAACGATTCGGATACCCGAAGGATACTCAGGAATCCGTCTGCCGGCAAGCCGTAAATACTTGCGCGCCTAAGGAGTTAGCCGGGCCACGACTTTCGAGCCCGTCCCGCACGTGCTCCGGCGTTCCCGCCAATGGAGGTCGCCCGCGACAATTGCCGGGCCTACCACCGTTCGAGCGTGGCGAAGACCGCGATGACGAGCTGCAGGGCCAACGCGGCCGCGATCAGCACGAGCAGGAGGCGGGGCGGTCCGGCCTGGAGCTTCCGCTTGCGGAGGAGGCTGACCAGAAGCGAGCCGTAGAGAGCGAGCAGCACCCATTGCCAGACCACCTTCACGGTGGCCCGGACACCGGGGTCGAGCGCCTCCCACACCACCGCGCCGGTAACGGCCAGCATGGTGCCCGCGATGATCAGTGCCAGGTAGAGGATCACGCGCATGGTACGCCCGGCCGGGATGAAAAGGGCCCCTACTCCGGCGGCTGCTCGGGGGGGCGGGTGATGAAGCGGTCCAGCTCGGCGGCGCGGTTCTCGGCGTCCTGCTCTCCCAGCGCGATCAGGCGCTTGACGTAGTCGTCCTGGAACATGAGCAGGCTCAGCACGTCGGGGCTGGACGTCTCGCGGGTGCCCAGGCCGCGCGTCAGCAGCCGGAAAGCGCGCGGCAGCCGCGGCTCGTACTCCGCCGCGATGCGCGCCAGGTCCTGCGACGGCCGCATCACCATCAGGTCCACCACGCGCATGCCGTCGCGCTTCTCCTCCGGCAGCTTGCGCAGGAGCTGGTTCATCTTCTCCATGCGCAGGACGTCCTGGTCCAGCAGGTCCAGGAAGATGGCGTTGTACAGCACGCCCAGCACCTGCGCGGGGGGCGGATAGCCGCGCACCTCGGGCGTGTCCGCCTCGCGGCGGGTGCGGTCGTAGCGGGGAGAGACGGCCAGGATCTTCCGCGCCCCCAGGTGCAGCGCCGGCGAGAGCGGCGCGGCCAGGCGGATGCCCCCGTCGCCGTACCACTGCGAGCCGATCTGCACCGCGGGAAAGAAGAGCGGCAGCGCGGCGGAGGCCATCACGTGGTCCACGCGGATGCGGCAGGTGCGGCTGACGCGCTGCGGCCGCTCCCACGTCCCGATCTCGCGCCCCTCCACCCACACCACCGTCTGCGCGGTGCTGTAGTCCGTCGTGACGATGGCGATGGCCTTGAGGCGCCCGCGCTCCAGGTTGGCCTGGATGCCGGTCAGCTCGCCGCCCACGGAGGGCAGCGCCTCGTCCAGCAGCCGGCGCAGCGGCGCGGTGTCCACCAGCCCGCGCGCCCGCTCGCCGCCGGCGCCGCCCGACGTCAGCCGCAGGCCCCAGCGCCCCAGGTTGGGCAGCAGCGACGCCAGGTCCACGCGGAAGATGCGCTCCGGCACCAGCTCGCTCCACAGCGCGGCCAGCTCTTCCACCGCCTGCGTGAAGGTGCCCTGGTGCTGCGCCAGGTGCGCGCAGTTGATGGCCCCCGCGGAGACGCCGGTCAGGATGGGGATCTGCAGGTCGGGATAGTTGCGCGCCATCCAGCGCAGCAGCCCCACCTGGTACGCGCCGCGCGCGCCGCCGCCGGTCAGCGCCAGCGCCAGCTCGCCGCGGTCGCGCGTGGGGGCGGAAGACTCGTAACCGGCGCCCGCCTCGGAATGCGGCGCCGGGGTCCCGCTTCCGGCGGTCTCAGACACTTCGCTCGCACTCATTCTTGAGAGGTGGAACGCCGCTGTGACGAATATCGTGATGTTTGCGCAGCGTGAGGAAACTCGGCTCGGCGGAGTGAGAAAGCAACTCCGGGAGTGATGCACAATAAACCTTGATGAGCCTCCCTCCCTCGCTTATATACGTCATCAGTAAACGCTGAAAGAAAGCGTGAATCGGCCACACACATGTGTTCATTCGATGATCCATCCGGTGTGGAGCGTATACGACGAGTATCGCACGCTCCGGCTCAACGTCAATTACTACCGGTGTAAATTGGGCTATGCTGTAAGAGTAAACTTCATTGTAGAATGTCTGATTGCTGCCACTTCCTCCACCGCTGTAGGTGGCCTTTGGTTCTTCTCCACGGCTGCCGGAGGTGTGGTTTGGAAGATTTTGGCGACGCTAGCCGCACTTCTTTCTGTCTACCAGACGGTTGCCAAACCAAGCGATATAGTCCGGAAGTTAGAGGAAACCGTAACGGCCTTCAGCACGGTCGAGGCAGACATTGAAAAACTGTGTCGTAAAATCAAAACGGATGGACGCTATACCAAACCCATGATGCGAGAATTTGAGGCTTTGGTGGAGAAGCGGGTCGAGATCTCTCACAAGTACATGGACGCTAAAGTCAATAAAAACCTACGAGCACACTGCACAGAAGAGGTGCTCAAACAGCTTCCGCTAGAGTCCTTCTACATTCCACCGCCGGAGGTGCGCGATGACACACACGAAAAGTGATCAGGGTGGGCCGATTATCACTCCGATCGTTCCGCCGTCACCGAGCGGCCCGGACACTGTCCGGTGGATCGTGCCTGACAGACCTTGGCCCAACACGCCGCCGCCGCCTCCTCCTCCAACGCCGAACAAGCCGTAGCGGCGGGCGACGACTTACGTCTGCTTAGTTCAGCGGCGGAAGACGATCTCGCCGCCGACCACGGTCAGCACCGGCGCGGCCCGCAGGATCTCCGCGTCGGGCACGGTTAGCAGGTCGCGGTCCCACACCACGAAGTCCGCCAGCATGCCGGGGCGCAGCATTCCCTTGCGCTCCTCCTCCCACTCGCCGAAGGCGCTGGCGGCGGTGTACAGGCGGATGGCCTCCTCGCGGGTCAGGCGCTGCTCCGGCAGCCAGCCGCCCGGCGGGGTTCCGGGCTCCTCGCGGCTCTGGCGGGTGACGGCGGAGTAGATGCCCTCCACCGGCGCCATGGGCTCCACGAAGAAGTCCGTGCCGAAGATGACGGTGGCCCCCGCGTCCAGCAGCGAGCGCCAGACGTAGGCCCCCTCGCGCGCGCGCTCGCGGCCGATGCGCTGCTCCGCCCAGCGCATGTCGCTGGTGGCGTGCGTGGGCTGCATGCTGGCGATGACGCCCAGCGCGCGGAAGCGGGGGATGTCGTCGCGGTCGATGACCTGCGCGTGCTCGATGCGGTGCCGGCGCGGGCGCGGGCCGTTGGCGCGCGCCGCGCGCTCGAAGGCGTCCAGCACCTGGCGGTTGGCCGCGTCGCCGATGGCGTGGACGATGACCTGCAGCCCCGCCGCGTCCGCCGCGGCCACCAGCGAGTCCAGCTCCGCCGGGCGGTACTGCGGCAGCCCGCGCGTGGAGGGGTCGTCGGAGAAGGGCTCCAGCATGTAGGCGGTGCGCGAGCCCAGGGTGCCGTCCGCGTACCCCTTGAGCATGCCGATGCGGATCCACTCGTCGCCGAAGGGCGCGGCCACGCCCATGGCCCGCAGCCCCTCGATGGCGCGCCACTCCAGCGGGTACCAGCCGTAGACGCGCACGGTCAGCGAGTCCGCCCGGCGCAGCTCCTGGTACGCCGCCAGCTCCGGCCCGGAGACGTCCGTCTGGATGCTGGTGACGCCCGTCTCGCGGGCCACGCGCAGCGCCGCCAGGATGCCGCGCCGCAGCTGCGCGGGCGTGGGGTCCGGCACCACGCGGCCCACGAGGCCTTCCGCGGACTCCTTGAAGATGCCCGTCGCCTCGCCGGTGGCCGGGTCGCGGACGACCTCGCCGCCGGCGGGCGCCTGCGTGGCGCGGGTGATGCCGGCGCGGCGCATGGCCTCCGTGTTGGCCCACGAGGTGTGCCCGTCCACGCGCGACAGCAGCACCGGGTTGCGCGGCGCCGCGCGGTCCAGCGTGGCGGCGGTGGGCCAGCCGCCGGGGCCCAGCTCGCCCGCGGGCAGGCGCGTCTGGTCCCAGCCGCGGCCCAGGATCCACTCGCCCGGCTCCGCGCGCGCGGCGGCGGCGGCCACGCGGCTCTCGATCTCCGCCAGCGACGTGGCCCCCAGCAGCGACACGTCCAGCAGCGAGCGACCCCCCGCGCCGAAGTGGATGTGCGCGTCGTTGAAGCCCGGCGTCACCAGCCGCCCCTCCAGGTCCAGCACGCGGGTGCCCGGCCCCGCCAGCGCCCGCATCTCAGCGTCCGTCCCGGTGGCCAGCACCCGCCCGCCGCGCACGGCGAACGCCCGCACGACGGTGTTGCCCGGGTCCGCCACGAACACCTTCGCGTTGTAGACCACCAGGTCCGCCTGCCCGGGGCCGGGGCCCGCCGGGTCCGCGGGGACGGCGGCGGGCGCGGGCGCGGGGGCCGGCGCGCGGGCGGGGAGCGAGCGGCCGCAGGCGGCAAGGGCCAGCAGCGCGGCCAGCGCGGGGGACGAACGGAGCTTCATGCCGGTTCCCATCGGGGTCGGATCAGGGATGTCAGGGGGATGCGCCCACATGATAGCGCGCCCCCCGCCTGGCTGACCAGACGGGGGGCGCGGGTGCGTCGCTCCGGCGCGGGGGACTAGCTCCGCCGGGTCCAGATCAGGATGACGCCGCACGCGCCGGAGGCGCCGCCGTACGCCACCGGCACCTGCGCCGATCCGCGGTACACCTCCACCGCCTCGATGTGGTGCGGAAAGACGATGTCGTCCAGGTCCGTGTCCGCGCCGGCGATCTGCATGCCGTCGATGAAGATGCGCGGCACGCACGGCCCCTGGCCGCCGCCGAAGCCGCGCATCTGGAGCTGCTGCGTGGGCCCGGTGCCGGAGTACCCGCCCGTGGCCACCAGGCGCACGCCGGGGATGGCGCGCAGCAGGTCCATGGTGCGCACGGCGCGGCGCTTCTCGATCTGCTCGCGGTCCATGAACACGCCCTGCTCGCGCTCGCGCCGCGTGTAGAACCCCGTGGTGGCCAGGTTCATCCGCTGCTGCTCCGCCGTCACCGTCAGCGAGTCCAGGGTGATGGCCCGCAGGGGGATGCGGAACTCCACCTCCAGCGGGTCCGCCGCGGCCAGCTCCA
>DASTLD010000235.1:0-4827 GCA_035715345.1 Longimicrobium sp. | reverse complement strand
CCCGCGCTCTCCCGCGCGATGTCGCGCAGCTCCTCGCGCGCGTCCTCCAGGATGCGCGCCACCTCCGCGCGGAACTCGCCCAGCAGCTCGCGGCCGGCGTCGATCAGCTCGTCCGTGTCCCGCGCGCGGAGGTCGCGCCGCGCGGGGCGGTCCTCGTCCAGCCGGGGGATGCGCACCGCCGCGCGCGCGCCGCCGCCCTTCCGCCTGGCCCCCTGCTTCTTCATCTCCCTGACCAGGCGGGCGCGCGCGGACTGCTTGCGCGGCCGCAGCAGCAGGGTGGCGCCGACGCCCAGCGCGGTGCCCACCACGAAGGCGGTCAGAAAGCCGTTGCTGTCCCGTTGATCCATCGTGTCTCCGTTGCTCACGCGTCGCGGAGGGGGCGGCCCGCGCGGGTCACGCGGCGCGGCGCCGGCTCGTCGTCCGCGCCGGTCTCGTCCTCCAGCAGCTCCTCCAGCTCCTCCTCGAAGTCCGTCTCCGCGCGGCGGCGGCGCCGGCCGCGCAGGGCCCTTGCCCCGGAGCGCACGCCCCGGGCCGCGGCGGCGGCGCTCACGAACACGTGCTCCGCCTCGCCCTGCACCACCTTGGCCAGCGCGTTCAGATCGCCCAGGCGCTGCTCGGCGGCGGCGCCGGCCTCGCGCAGGCGGCGGTTGGCGTCGCTCACGGTGGCGCTCAGCTCACCCACGTTCTCCTTCAGGCGGCCGGTGATCTGCTCGGCGTTGGCGGAGACCGCGGTCAGGTGCTTCACCGCGGGCGCCAGGTCCGCCCGCAGCGCGCGCAGGAGGCGGATCAGCTTGAGCGCCGCCACCGTGATGGCGATGCCCACCGCGATCAGCGCGATGGCGATGACGGCCAGCGAGACGGTGGCCAGGATCGATACCCAGTCCGGCACGCCGTCCGGCACCGCCTGCAGCACGACGGCCAGGGCGGGGCGGGGGAGCGCGGTCAGCGGGGCGTGGGTCACGGCAGGCGCGGGTGGCGGTGGATGGCGGTCATTCGGAGAGGTCCACGCACAGCGTTCGATGGCCCAGCTTGGGCACCAGGCGCGGGTTGCGGCGCGACGCGCTCCCCGCCGCGAACAGGCGCCGCACCCGCTCGGCGGCCTCCGCGGGCAGCGATGCCAGCGCCGCGGGCTCCCGCTGGTCGATCCAGCGCCGCAGCGCCGCGTCGAGCACCTCGACGCCGCCCGCGGCCTCCGCCAGCGCACGCACGTCCGCGGACGCCGACCAGCTGCCGATCAGCGCGGCCACCTCGCCGGCCCACAGGTCGCCCAGGGGCAGCAGCGGCTCGGGGGGCAGCGAGCCGCCCAGCAGCAGCGCCGTCTTGTTCGCGGGGTGCGCGGGCAGCGCATCGTCCAGCAGCCGCGCGCGCATCCGGCGTGTCTCCTCCCCCACGCGTTCGGGGGGCGCGGCGTGCAAGAGCGGGTCCATCTCCCCCTCCGCCTCGGCCACGCGGACGACGGCCTCGTCGCCCAGCGCGCGGGCCAGCATGCGCGCCGCCAGCTCCGCCTCCGGGCCGCCGTCGTCCAGCAGGGCGATGCGCGAACGGCCGTAGTCCGCCAGCGCCTGCCGCGCCACCCTGCCCACCACCTCGCCGATGCGCCGCTCGCGAGCGTCGCTCATCGCCCCTCCACCAGGCGCGCCAGCTCGCGCAGCACCAGGTGCGGGTCGTCGTCGCGGGCGTGGCTGTAGGGGCGCCGCGCGGCGGCCACCGCGTCCAGCGACAGGTCCGCCGTGATGGCGTCCTCGCCGCCGTCGTCCGCCCGCGCCAGCACCTCGCCGTCGGGCGCGACGATCATCGATCCCCCCGCGAACACCAGCGGCCCCTCCACGCCGGACCGGTTGCACAGCGCGACGTAGACCCCGTACGCGATGGCCACGGCGCGCGCCAGCGGCTCCCACGCGTCCCACGAGGCGAATCGCCCGCCCGTGGCGCCGCCCGCCACCGCGCCGCGCCCCGCCGCGCCGGACTGGACCACCACCAGGTGCGCGCCGTCCGTCGCCAGCAGGTAGGCCAGCGCGGGGTGCCACAGGTCCTCGCACACCAGCAGGCCCATCCTCCAGCCGCCGCCCGCGTCGTACGCCCGCACCTGCCCGCCGGGGCCGAAGTAGCGCCCCTCGTCGAACATGCCGTAGGTGGGCAGGTAGACCTTGCGGTGCCGGTGCAGCACCCGCCCGCCGCGCAGGTGCAGCGCCGCGTTGTACGGCGTGAACGCCGCGTCGCGCTCGACCAGGCCCAGCACCACGTCCGGCCCCTCCGCCAGCGCGGGGAACGGCGCGTCGTTCTCGGGGACGGCCAGGCGGTGCACCGCGTCGCGCACGTCGTAGCCGGTCAGCGACAGCTCCGGCGTCACCAGCAGGTCCACGCCGTCCGCCCCCGCCTCCCCCTGCGCCCGGGCGATGCCCGCCAGGTTGGCCTCGGGGTCGTACAGCACGGGCGCCGTCTGCTGCACGCGCAGCCGCAGCCGGTCCGCGCGCCAGCCGCTCACCCGTCCGCCAACTCGCGCGCCAGCCCGATGGCGCGGCCCACCGGCACCGTGAAGGCGATGCCCGTGGCCGGCCGGTCCAGCCCGCCGCACACCTCCTGCACCAGCGCCAGGGCCGCCTCGACCTTGGCGTCGTCGTCGATCACGCTGAACACCATCTGGTTGCGCGGCCGGGTCAGCGAGGCCAGGTGCGTGAGCCCCGCGAAGATGGGCACCTCGCTGGCCAGCATGCGCCCCATCCCCTCGCTGCGCACCACCGTGGCGCCGGTCACGCCGATCTCCAGGAAGCCGGAGAGGATCTCCTCCAGCTTCTCCTCCTGGTTCACGACGGCGATCAGGAGCTGCACGGACGGCCTCCGGCGCGGGGGTGCGGGGCGGACCGGGCATCTTACGCCGCGCCGGAAAGCGGTGTCAAGCAAGCAGCCGCGCCGTTTTTGGCACCCGCCCCCGGGCACGTCTTGCGCGTGTCCGCGCCGCGCACGATCCTTGCGCCCCGCGGCGGCCGAGCCGCACATAACCGGCGTTGACCGGCTCCCCCCGGGAGGGGAGCCGGTCGCCGTTCCTGTCCCGGACCTCCCACGGAGAGCCAGTGCCCAAGTTCATCGTCCACGGCGGCAGCCGCCTGCAGGGAACCGTGCGTCCCAACGGCAACAAGAACGCGGCGCTGCCCATGCTGGCCGCCACGCTGCTGACCGCGGAGGACGTCTGGCTGGAGAACGTCCCCCGCATCCGCGACGTGCTGACGCTCATCAACCTGCTCGAGAAGCTGGGCGCGGAGGCGGAGTGGACGGGGCCCAACGAGGTGCGCATCCGCGCGGCGGACGTGGGCGGCGCCCAGCTCGACGCCGCGGCCGCCGCGCGCATCCGCGCCTCCATCCTGCTGGCGGGGCCCATGCTGGCGCGCGTGGGCTCCATGCAGCTGCCCCCGCCGGGCGGCGACATCATCGGCCGGCGGCGCGTGGACACGCACTTCCTGGCGCTGCGGCGGCTGGGCGCGGAGGTGGTGGAGGACGGCGGCTTCTTCGGCCTGCGGGCGGACGGGCTCACCGGCACCGACATGTTCCTGGACGAGCCGAGCGTGACCGCCACGGAGAACGCGGTGATGGCCGCCGCGCTGGCCAGGGGCACCACGCGCATCCGCAACGCCGCCGCGGAGCCGCACGTCCAGGACCTGTGCCACATGCTGGTGGGCATGGGCTGCCCCATCGACGGCATCGGCACCGGCACGCTGACCGTGCAGGGCGCGCAGCAGCTCCGCGGCGGCCGCTTCCGCATCACCTCCGACCACATCGAGGTGGGGTCCTTCATCGGCCTGGCCGCGGTCACGCGCAGCGAGCTGACCATCGAGGACGCCGCGCCGGAGCACCTGGACTCCACGCTGATCGGCTTCTCGCGGCTGGGGCTGCAGGTGGAGGTGCGCGGGCAGTCGCTCCACATCCCGGGCGACCAGGACATGGTGGTGCAGATGGACATGGGCGGCCACATCCCCAAGATCGACGACGGGCCCTGGCCGGCCTTTCCCGCGGACCTCACCTCCATCGCGCTGGTGACGGCCACGCAGGCCACCGGCACCATCCTGGTGCACGAGAAGATGTTCGAATCGCGCATGTTCTTCGCGGACAAGCTGATCGGCATGGGCGCGCGCCTGGTGCTGTGCGACCCGCACCGCGTGCTGGTCATCGGCCCGTCGCGGCTGCGCGGCGGCATCGTGGAGAGCCCCGACATCCGCGCCGGCATGGGCCTGCTGATCGCGGCGCTGGGGGCGGAGGGGCGCAGCGAGATCTACAACATCGGGCAGATCGAGCGCGGCTACGAGCGCATCGACGAGCGGCTGCAGGCCCTGGGCGCGCAGATCGAGAAGGCGGACTCGCGCAGCGACCCGGACTGATCCGGGTGGGCGAGCAGAGCGGAGGAAGGGAGATGGCGGACGAGCGGCGGCGGGTGCCGGGCATCGGCGAGGGCATCCGCAACGGCATCGGGCTGCTGGCGGCGTTCCGGGATGCCGTGGAGGAGACCATCCAGGAGGCCGTGCAGCGCGGCGACCTGAGCCCCGAGCGCGCGCGCCAGGCGCTGGGCGATGCCTTCGCGCGCGCCCAGGAGACGGTGGGCGAGGTGCGCGAGCGCCTGTCGCCCGCCACCCAGCGCGAGCTGGACGGCCTGCGCGCGGAGGTGGCGGAGCTGCGCGAGCGCGTGCGGGTGCTGGAGGAGCGCGCCGGCGGCGCCGCGGGCGTGGCGCGGCTCCAGCAGCCCGCGGACCCGTCGCCCCCCGGCGGCGAGGGCCCGCTCGAGCAGCGGATGCCCTGAGTGGCGGGCGATGTAGAGTTCCGCACCGTCGCCGAGCGCCG
>DASTLD010000234.1:0-7359 GCA_035715345.1 Longimicrobium sp. | reverse complement strand
ACCCCCTCTCCCATCCTCCCGTTCCTTCCCCCGACGGCGAAGCCCCGCCCGGCCAGGCGGCCGGACGGGGCATTTCGCGAGAACCCCGCCCGCTAGAACGCCTTGATCTGCTCGATGGCGTTCAGCACGTCCTCCGGCTCGGGCAGGATGGCGCGCTCCACCTGCGGCGCGTAGGCCACCCAGGTGTCCAGCGACGCCACGCGCTTGACCGGCGCGTCCAGCCAGGGGAACAGCTCGTCCGCGATGCGGGCCACCACCTCCGCGCCGATGCCCCACGACAGCGAGTCCTCGTGGGCCACGATCACGCGGTTGGTCTTCTTCACGGACTCCGCGATGCTCTCCAGGTCGAACGGCGCCAGCGAGCGCAGGTCGATGACCTCGGTGCTGATGCCGTGGCGCTCCTCCGCCAGCTTGGCCGCCTGCACGGAGCGCTGCACCAGCGCGCCGCACGCCACCACGGTCACGTCCGTCCCCTCGCGCACCTTCCTGGCCTTGCCGAAGGGGATCATGAAGTTGGGCCCGGGATACTGGCCCTTGTTGTACACCTGGCGGTACAGGTGCTTGTGCTCCAGGAAGATGACCGGGTCCTCGCAGCGGATGGCCGTGCGCAGCAGCCCCGCCGCGTCCACCGCGGTGGCCGGCAGCACCACGCGCAGCCCGGGGCAGTGCGCGAAGATGCTCTCGCCCGTCTGCGAGTGGTAGATGGAGCCGCCCTTGAGGTAGCCGCCGTAGGTGACGCGGATGACCACCGGCGAGGCGAACGCGTTGTTGGAGCGGTAGCGCATGGTGGCCAGCTCGTCGCGGATCTGCATCATGGCCGGCCAGATGTAGTCGAAGAACTGGATCTCGACCACCGGCTTGAGCCCGCGCAGCGCCATGCCGATGGCCCGGCCCACGATGTTGGCCTCCGCCAGCGGCGAGTTGAACACGCGCGTGCCGCCGAACTCGCGCTGCAGGCCCGCGGTGACCTTGAACACGCCGCCCTTGCCCTTGACCCGCTCCAGCACGTCCTCGCGGCTGGCGTCCGCCACGTCCTCGCCGAACACGACGATGCGCGGGTCGCGGCGCATCTCGTCGCGCAGGGTGGCGTTGATCAGGTCCACCATCGTGGTCTCGTTGCCCGAGAACCGCGGGTCGTCCTCCGTGTCGAACTGCTCCGCCGTGGGGTCCACGTCCGGCGAGAACAGGTAGTCCATGGCCGTGGATGGGTCCGGCTGCGGGCTGGCCAGCGCCTCGTCCGTGGCGCGCTGCACCTCCGCGTTCACCTCTTCCTCGATGGCCTGCAGCTCCGCCTGCGTGGCCAGGCCGCGCTCCACCAGCGCCTTCGCGGTGCGGACGATGGGGTCGCGCTCCGCCTCCACGGACCGCATCTCGTCCGTCTTGTAGAAGCGCTCGTCGTCGGAGAGCGAGTGGCTGTAGGGGCGGATGACCCTGGCGTGCACCAGCGCGGGGCCCCGGCCGCCGCGCGCGTGCGCCACCGCGCGGCCGATGGCCTCGTAGCTGTCCCACACGTCGCAGCCGTCGCACGTCTCGATGTGCAGGTCCGGGAAGCCGGTCACCAGCTTGCTGATGCTGCCGCCGGCGGTGTTGACCTCCACGGGGACGGAGATGGCGTACTCGTTGTCCTCGACGATGTAGATGACCGGCACCTTGAGGTTGCAGGCGGAGTTCAGGCTCTCCCAGAACTCGCCCTCGCTGGTGGTGCCGTCGCCGGTGGTGACCCAGGTCACCTCGTCGCCCTGCGCGCCCGTGGTCTCCAGCAGCGGCTCGCCCAGCTTGCGGGCGCGGGCGGCGGCCTCCGCGGTGCCCACGGCCTGCAGGAACTGCGTGCCGGTGGGCGACGAGGTGGAGACGATGTTCAGGTCCTTGTGCCCCCAGTGGCTGGGCATCTGCCGCCCGCCGGACGACGGGTCCGCCTCCGCGCCCACCGCCTGCTGCAGGTGGTGCAGCGGCGTCATGCCCAGGGCCAGGGTGAAGGCGCGGTCGCGGTAGTAGAAGTAGAACCAGTCGTAGCCGGGGCGCGCGTGGGCGGCCGCGGCCACCTGCACGCCCTCGTGGCCGGCGCCGGAGATCTGGAAGAAGATCTTGTTCTGCTGCTTGAGCTGGATCTCCTTGTCGTCCAGCCGCCGCGACAGGAGCATGGTGCGGTAGAAGCCGAGCAGCGTGTCGCGGTCCAGCCCCGCGGCCGCGGCGGCCTTCGGCTTCCTCTTCGTCGTCGTCGCCATCGTCGGGATCGTGCTGCGTATGGGTCAACGCGCGGCCCTGCACGGCCGCCGTCCGGGCAATCGGTGTGGAACCGGCGCAAGATAGCCGCGGGGCAGGACGGGTGCCAGCCCGCGCGCGAGTACGGAGTACGAAGTACGAAGTACGGGTGCGAGAGTGCGTCGGGTGGAGCGGCACCCTGAGTTTGTCATTCTGAAGGAGCGCGGGCGCGGACCCATCCGGATGCGCGGGGCAGTGGGCACGACTGAAGAATCTTGCCCGCGTGTCGC
The DNA here is from genome assembly GCA_035715345.1 of Longimicrobium sp. Taxonomy (GTDB): domain Bacteria; phylum Gemmatimonadota; class Gemmatimonadetes; order Longimicrobiales; family Longimicrobiaceae; genus Longimicrobium. The sequence goes on along the minus strand of DASTLD010000234.1, from coordinate 4,867 downwards.
GGGGCCCGCCTCGTCACGCAGACCGCGGCAGGCGCGCGGACAAAATGCTGCTGCCGGGGCCAAGGAGCGGACAAATCGCTCCATGTGTAAAAATTATGTGATAAAACGAAACGATTTCACGGCGGGAGGTGTCGCACATAGCGGAATCCCGTCCCGGGTTTCCGCCGAAAGTCATCACACACATCCCAAAAGCCGGAGAACCGAATGAGGAAGCTCAAGCTGGACCTCGAGGCGCTGGAGGTCGAGTCCTTCGCCGCCACCTCCGAGGCGCCCGCGGCGCGCGGGACCGTCAAGGGCCACTACTACACGGAGCCCTGGACGGCCAACGAGCCGTCGGTCTGCGTGGACGCGTCGTGCAGGTGGTCGTACTGCAACGATCTGTCGTGCCTGGGCTGCGGCAGCGGCACGGCCACCCTCGGCGAGACCTGCAACCGCACCTGCCACATGAACCCGGAGATCGAGTAGTAGCCAGTTCGCGGGAGATAACGGCGGCCCGGGCGCGCTGGCAGGCGCCCGGGCCGCGGTCATTTTGCCGCACTTCCGCACCCAGGCCGGACAAATTGCGCCAGATGTAAAAAGCCCCAGAATTCTGGTACGAAGCGGAACGGGATGTGCGTCTCCCGACGTGTATACGTGAAGTCCCTTACGGGACGCATCACCGCGTCCGTGCTGCACGCTCGTACCAGCCGAGCGGGGACGACCACGAAGGAACTGCAGCGACTGAATGGTGCAGCATCGGCACGTGCTGTCCCTGCACGGAGCCCGGCTACCGCTGCTGACCGCTCCACCCGCTTGCTAGAAAACGTTGTCATCCTGAGGGAGGCGCCGCGCCAGCCTTGATGCCCACGCGAATCCCTGGCGCCGACCGAAGGATCTTCTCCGCTGTCGTACGGGCTCGCGCGCCGCGAAGGTGCATGCTTGCGTCTCCGCCTGGTGATGAGTCCGCGACCCACAGGCAAGATCCTTCGGTCGCGCCCGAGGGTTGTGCGGATGCAGGGTTCGACGTGGCGCTCCCTCAGGATGACGAGTCGGCCGACGGGCCTACGTGTATCGCCCGCGGAGTCGTTGCGCGGTGCCTGCGCGACAAGAGCCAGACGACGCCGAGCACGAGCACCAGCGCGGCGAAGGCCAGCCAGCCGTCGACCAGCTTGCGCGTGCCCCAGACGTGCGGGTCGGCGCCGGGGACGGAGCGGGTGAGCGCGCCGTAGAACTTGAGCCAGAAGATCCACCCCGCGTGGATGCCGATGGACGCGAAGATGTCGCCGGTGCGGTGGTAGGCCAGCCCCAGCACCACCCCCGCCAGCGTCAGGCTGAAGAACGCCGGCACGAGCTGGTCCGGGTCCGCCATCCCCCGCAGCATGGTGGGCAGCACGCGCAGCCCGGCCAGCCAGTCCACGCGCTCCGGCGACACCGGCCGGGTCATGAAGTGCACGATGCCGTACAGCGCGCTGCTGATGGCCAGCGCGGCGCCCCACGGCAAGGCCCGGCGCAGCCCGCCGAAGATGGCGCCGCGGAACAGCATCTCCTCGATCACCGAGACCACCGCCGCGGTCAGCAGCGCGCCCGCGAACTGCGCCGCCAGCTCGCCCGCCGTGCGCTCCAGGTTCAGCCGCCGCCCGCCCGCCAGCAGCGCGACGGCGCACACCGCCGCCAGCGAGAAGAAGCCCAGCGCGAATCCCCCCGCCACCCGCCGCCAGGGAATGCCGCGCGCGTAGAGGCCCACGTCGCGCAGGGAGCGCACGCCGGCCGCGCGCAGGAACAGCGGCAGCCCCAGCAGCGCGGTGATCAGCACCCCGCGGTTCACGTATCGCCCGAAGCCCTTGCGCGCCAGCGACTCCAGCGCGGGCACGTGCGGCGCCAGCGCCTGCACGCCGGCGTACAGCCAAGGGGCCAGCAGCGCACCGCCCACGAACACCGCCACCAGGTACCACGCCAGTGCCACCAGCGGCCTCCGGTCGCGCGGGGCCGGGACGGGCGGGGGATCGCCGACCGGGCTCAACGGATGGCGCCCGCGTGGCCGGCGCCGCGCCGCAGCAGGCCGATCTGCCCGCCGTGGTACAGCTCGTGGCCGGCCAGGAACAGCAGCATCTCCGCCACCGGCCGCGTCCCGGCGGAGGCGGCGAGCTGCTCCGGCGTGGCCCGCCCCAGCGCCTCCTTCAGCAGGTCGTAGGAGCGGGCCAGGTCCGCGCGCAGGTCGTCCAGCGCCCGCGCGCGGGCGCCGTCCGCCAGCGGTTCCGAGCCGCGGTCGTAGACGGCGGCGGCCTCCGAGTCGAAAAGCTTCTCCTGGCCCAGCAGCGCGAGCATCTTGTCCCGGTGCACCAGGATGTGCCCCAGCACCCAGTTGGCGTTGTTGCCGCCCGCCGGCGCCGCCAGCGATTCGTCGTGCGTCAGGCCGTCCAGGTTCAGCCCCAGCGTGCGCTGGCTGAAGTCCAGCAGGAACAGCGTCGGTTGCGCGTCCATCGTCGTGGGATCGGAGGGTGGGGGAGGGCGAGCCTGACAGCCGCCGCCGGAGCGCGTAAGTTGGCTGGCTGAATCTGCACCCGTTGCAGAAACCTTGTGTTCGGGCCCCGCCGCGCATATAGCTTTGGAGATCAGCCCCCTCGACGCCAGACCCGCGGCGGACGCCCCGGCGCCCGCCACCCTGCTCGCGCCCGGCGTGTGGCGCGTCACCACGCCCATGCCCGGCCGGCCGCGCGAGGTGCACGCCGCGCTCGCGGAGCTGGCGCCCGGCCGCTTCCTGCTGGTGGACGGCGGGCTGAACACGCCGGAGGCCTGGGCCGCGCTGGAGGCCGGCGTGCGGGCCGCGGCGGGGGGATGGGAGGCGGTGGCCGTGCACGTGGTGACGCACATGCACATGGACCACGTGGGGCTGGCGGCGCGCGTCCGCGAGGCGTCCGGCGCGCCGGTGCTGATGGGGCGGCTGGACGCGGAGCGCATGGCCTTCGCCGCCGCGCACCCGCAGGACGAGGCGGAGTACCGCGCCGCGCTGCTGCGGCGCTGCGGCGCGCCCGAGCCGGTCCTCCGCGCGGTGGAGGCGACGCTGGACGCGGCTCGCTCCCTTGCCCCGGCGGTAGCGGTGGACGCGACGCTGGACGGCGGCGGGGGCGACGTGCCCGGCGCCCCCGGCTGGCGCTGGCTGTGGACCCCGGGGCACACCGCGGGGCACGTGTCGCTGCACCGGCCCGCGGACGGCGTGGTCGTCGCCGGCGACGCGGTGCTGCCGCGCATCACCCCCACGCTGGGGGTCAACCGGCAGCGGGCGGACCCGGTGGGCGACTACGTGGCGGCGCTGGACCGGCTGGAGGCGCTGGACCCCGCGCTGGTGCTGCCCGGCCACGGCGACCCGCCGCCGGACCCCGCCGGCCGCATCCGCGAGCTGCGCGATGCCGCCAACGCGGAGACGGAGACCGTGCTGGGGCTGCTGGGCGGGGGCGCCGCCACCTGCTGGGAGGTGGTGGAGCGGCGCTACCCGGAGCGGGAGATGGCCGTCTCCACGCGCATGCTGGCGCTGCGCGAGACGCTGGCGCACCTGGACCGCCTGGCCGCCTGCGGGCGCGCCGCGGCGGAGGCGGGGACGGACGGGGCGGCGCGCTTCCGCGCGGCGTAGAACGCAACCGAGCTGAAGGGCTGTGCAGACATGATGTGGAAGCTGGTGGGCATCCTGGTGCTGGTGATCGGCGTGGTGCTGAGCGTGCCGTCGCTGCGCCAGGAGGTGCGGCCGCAGATCGACTACGTGCTGCGGCCGGTCTACAAGTGGAACACCAAGAACCGCGTCAACGAGATCCACCGCACGCTGGACCGCCAGCGCGCCATGGGCCAGCCGGTGCCGAACGCGCGCACCTTCCGCGCGTTCCTGGAGCAGGAGGAGGGAAAGGACGCCGCCCAGGACGCCTGGGGCGAGCCGTACTTCCTGCTGTCGCAGCGCAAGGCGTACCGCGTGGGCTCCAAGGGGCCGGACCGGCTGCGCGGCACGCCCGACGACATCCTCTCCAGCCCCGTCGCGCAGCGGGCGGGCCCGTGACGCCCCGGACGCACGCGCCGCCCGGCGCGCAGGATCGCCACTCATCCGCCAACCAGCGAACGGACATGCTCAAGGTCGGGCTGACGGGGAACATCGCGGCGGGCAAGTCGGCCGTGTCGGAGGTGTGGCGGTCGCTGGGGGCCACGGTGGTCGACGCCGACGTGCTGGCGCGGCAGGCGGTGGAGCCGGGCACCCCCGCGCTGGCGGCCATCGAGCGCGAGTGGGGCCCGCAGGTCATGGAGGACGACGGCGGGCTGGACCGCGCGGCGCTGCGGCGCATCGTTTTCGCGGACGCGCGGGCGCGGGAGCGGCTGGAGGGCATCGTGCACCCCGCCGTGGCCGCGCTGCGCGACGAGCACTTCCGCCGGGCCGCCGAGCGCGGCGAGCGCGTGGTGATCGCGGACGTGCCGCTGCTGTTCGAGGTGGGGATGGCGGACGAGTTCGACGTGGTGGTCCTGGTCGACGCGCCGGAGGAGGCGCGGCTGATGCGCCTGGTGGGGGACCGGGGGATGGACGCGGAGGAGGCGCGCCGCATGATCGCCGCGCAGATGCCCTCGGAGCTGAAGCGCGCGCGCGCCGACGTCGTCATCGACAACACCGGCACCCTGGGCGACCTGGAGCGCCGCGCCCGCGAGGTCTGGCAGGACTTTGAGAAGCGCGCGAAGCGCTAACAAGCATCGCCGCCGCGCACGAAGGAAGTCGCGGCGGCGGACGCCCCACCCCGATCCGCCTTACTCGTCAACCCTCCCCCGAACTGCCGGGGGAGGGTCGTTCGTTTGCTCGATCAGGGACAGGGCCGTTGCAGGCTGTAACCTGTAACCTGTCCCCTGTCACCTGCAGTTCCTA
>DASTLD010000233.1:0-4402 GCA_035715345.1 Longimicrobium sp. | reverse complement strand
GGAGGGTTGATGCATGTGCGGTCCGCGGTTCGCGTTGCGGACTTCCGCGCCGGCACCTGTTCTGGCGGTACTTGCCGGTGTGGCGGAGGCAGGCGTAGCCATTCTCGATGTGCGGCCCGCAGCGCGTGCGCAGCCGCCCCCTCCCGCTCGCTTATGCTCGCACCCTCCCCCAAGTCTGGGGGAGGGTTGATGCATGTGCGGTCCCGCGGTTCACGTTGCGGCCTTCCGCGCGCCTCCCGCGCCCCGTAGAGACGCCCCGGCGGGGCGTCTCTACCATGGAAATGCGCCGACGGCCGCGGGCTCGCGGGGATGTCCGCTTAATCCGCGCCGGATGCGGGCCGCGCACGCTGATGCCCGTGCCCGCGCTGGTCCCGTCCGCGCAGGCGGACATCACGTTTTCTTAGCCGCGAATTCATTCGCCGGGCGGCGCAGGAGCGCGCCCCGGGTGTGGAACGATGGGCTCGCACTATACGCCGGGCGCCTTCCATAGGCGCCTGATCACCGACCCGGATCACGCCCGGCGGGCCGGGAGTGGCGGGCGTCCGGGGGAGGCCATAGCTTTCCCGCGAGCGCCGTCCGCAAACGTGAGTGGCGGCGCCTCCCCCGAACGACCGACCCCCTTCTCACCCGTTCGGCCGATACCGCGCGGCGCCGCCCCCCGGCATCCTTCTCCCGGCGGGCGCAACGTGGCGCCCGCGGCACGCACCGAACGGCAAGAGGAGCGTATGAGCGACATCCTGCAGGCCCTGAGCACCGGCCTGGCCGACGCGGCCGAGCGCGCGGCAAAGAGCGTGGTGGCCGTGCACGCCCGCCGCCGCATCCCCGCGAGCGGCATCGTGTGGCGCCCCGGCGTGGTGGTGGCCACCCACCACACGCTGGAGCGCGACGAGGACATCACCGTCACCCTGGACGGCGGGCGCAGCGTGCCCGCCACCATCGCCGGGCGCGACCCCAGCACCGACGTCGCCATCCTCAGGATCGAGGACGACGCGGCGCCCATCGAGCGCGCGGACCCGGCGGAGCTGCGCGTGGGCACGCTGGTGCTGGGCATCGGCCGGCCGGGCACGCAGTACAACGCCTGCCTGGGCCTGGTCAGCACCATGGGCGGCGAGTGGCGCACCCGCCACGGCGGCCGCGTGGACCGCCTGGTGCGCCTGGACATGAGCGTCTACGACGGCTTCAGCGGCGGCGCGCTGGTCACCGCGGCGGGGCGGCTGCTGGGCGTCAACACCTCGTGGCTGGCGCGCGGCGCGGCGGTCACCATCCCCGCGGCCACGGTGGACCGCGTGGTGGACCAGCTGCTGGAGCGCGGCTACATCCCCCGTGGCTTCCTGGGGCTGGGGATGCAGAGCGTGCGGCTGCCCGACCCCCTGCGCCAGGCGCACCAGGTCTCCGGCCCCGGCGGGCTGCTGGTGGTCAACGTGGAGCCCGGCGGTCCCGGCGAGCAGGCCGGCGTCCTGCTGGGCGACGTGGTGTTGACCGTGGGCGGGCGTCCCGTGCTGGAGCCGGGCGACGTGGTGCCGCTGCTGGGCCCGGACTCCGTGGGCAAGCCCGTCCCGCTGCGCCTGCTGCGCGCCGGGCAGCCGCTGGAGGTGTCCGTCACCGTCGGCGAGTCGCCGCGCCGGGCGTAGCGCATGGAGCTGGCGGGGGAGCGGGTGTCGGCGGCCGTGGCCGCGCTGGTGGAGCGGCTGCGGCCCTCCATCGTGCGCCTGCACGCCCACTGCGGGCAGGGCGGCGGCGGCACCGGCATCGTCTGGCGGCAGGACGGGCTGGTGCTGACCAACGCGCACGTGTGCAAGGCCCCCGCGCACGGCGTGGAGCTGGCGGACGGACGGGTGGTGGAGGGGCGGGTGATGTGGTCCGACGCGTCGCGCGACCTGGCCGCGGTGCAGGTGGAGGCGGGCCCGCTGCCGCCCGCGCCGCGTGCCCCCTCCGCCACGCTGCGCCCCGGCGAGATCGTGATCGCCGTCGGCAACCCGTTCGGCTGGCCGGGCACGGTCACCCTGGGCGTCGTGCACATGCTGGAGCGCAGCCGGCCGGGGGGGTCGCCGCGCTGGATCCGCGGCAACATCCGCATCGTCCCGGGCAACTCGGGCGGGCCGCTGCTGGACGCGGCGGGGCGCGTGGTGGGCATCAACAGCGCCGTCGTGTACCGCGTGGCCTCCGCGCTGCCCATGGAGTTCGTGGAGCGCTTCGTGGAGGCGCGCGGCCGGCGCATGCCGCCGGGCGTGGCCCTGCGCGCGGTGCCGCTGCGGGAGGGGGTGCAGGGGTGGATGGCGACGGCGGTGCAGCCGTGGGGGCTGCTGGCCGCGGCCGGCGTGCTGCCCGGCGACGTGCTGCTGCGCGCGGAGGGGCGCGCGATCGAATCGGAGGCGGACCTGACCAACACCCTGGACGAGGCCGGCGCGGAGGGCAGCGTGCGGCTGGAGATGATGCGCGGCGGCGCGCCGCTGGTGCTGGACGTGCCCGTGCCGCGCGCGCCCGAGAACCCCCCTCCGCCGGGGGCCGGGCGATGAAGGTGCTGGTGGCGGCCTCGTCGCCGGTGGTGTGCGCGGGGCTGGAGGCGGTGGTCGCGGCGGGCGGCCGGCACCAGGTGACCCGCAGCGGGCTGCTGCCGGCGGAGGTGGCGGACGCGGTGCGCGGCGTGGAGCCGGACGTGCTGGTGGTGGACCTGGGTCCCGCGGACGAGCTGCCGCTGCCGGTGCGCCTGGGCACGGAGTCGCTGGCGCGCTCGCTGCCCGCGGTGGTGATCCTGGACCGCCCGGGCCCGGCGTGGGTCCTGGACGCGATGCGCCTGGGCGTTCACTCGGCGCTGCCCCGCGACGTGCCGGCGGAGGAGCTGGTGGCGGCGGTGGAGGCGGCGCACGCCGGGCTGTTCAGCATGCCGGTCGGCCTGGCGATGGCGCTGGTCTCCACCGCCGCGGAGGGCGCGGGGCCGTCGGAGCCGCTGTCGATGGTGATCGACCCCGGCCTGAGCCCCCGCGAGGGCGACGTGCTGCAGCTCCTGGCGCGCGGCGCGTCGAACAAGGCCATCGCGCGGGAGCTGGGCATCTCCGAGCACACGGTCAAGGCGCACGTGGGCGCGCTCTTCGCCAAGCTGGGCGCCTCCACCCGCGCCGAGGCCGTCGCCATCGGCGTCCGCTCCGGCCTGCTGATGCTGTAACCCTCGACAACGCAGCGGGTTGTCATCCTGAGGGAGCGCCGCGCGGAACTCTGCCCACGCGCGGTCCTCCGGCGCGACCGAAGGATCTTCTCCGCCTGACGCGGGACATGCCGGCGCGCGCGACTGCACGCCGGCATTGCTATTCCACGCGGTGTCCGGCCGCGGGCGGGCAAGATCCTTCGGTCGGCGCCAGAGCGTGGCGCATGCGTCAGTGCCTGCGCGGCGCCTCCCTCAGGATGACAACGCTTCGTACTTCGTACCAAGACTTCGCATATCCGCACTCACGCACTCACGCACTCACGCACTCACGCACTTCCGCACTTTCGCACTTCCGTTCTCCCCCGGCCCGCATCTTGAAGCCGGGTCCCGGCCGTGGCGAGCCCGCCACGCACCGGCACCCGGCTTTTTCGCGCATGGCGACTCGACTGAAACGCATCGTCCACCGGCTGCTGGGCCAGCGCCGCGTGGGGCAGCGCCCCGGCGCACCCCCGGGCCGGCGGGCGTCGGACTACCAGCCGCTGCGCGGGTGGGTGCCGTCGCTGTACATCGCGCTGGGGGTGGCCCTGCTGGACTGGGGGACCAAGTTCGCGGTCGCCTCGTCCATGCCCGAGGGCGACTTCCGCGTGCTGGCGGACGACCGCGTGGCGCTGTGGCACGTGCGCAACCCGGCGATGATCCTGGGGCTGTGGGAGAACCTGCCGCTGGAGGGCCGCAAGGTGCTGGCGGTGGTGGCGGCGCTCATCGCGGCGCTGGTGCTGGTGCAGATCGTGGGGCGCGCGCACCGGCTGCCGCGGGCGCACCGGCGCTGGGCGTGGGTGTTCGTGGGGCTGGTGCTGGGGGGGATGCTGGGCAACCTGGGCGAGCGGGTGATCCACTGGGGGGTGACGGACTACCTGTCGTTCCAGTGGGGAGGGTACTGGCTGCCGCCGGGGAACGTGGCGGACATCGCGCTCTTCCTGTCGCTGCCGCTGGCCATCCCGGTGATCGTGTTCGAGCTGATGGGCCGCGCCCGCCGCGGCTCCTTCCGCCCCGCGCACCCCCCCGGGCACGCGCACCCGGCGGGGTGATCGCGGGTACGGGTACGTGCGGACCATTGAGTGCCTCCCATGTGCGGAGGCCCCCTCCCCAAACCCCTCCCCAACTTCGGGGAGGGGCTTTTTGCCCTCACCCTGCGTGCACGGCAGGCGCGCGACTGTCGTCGCGTCCTGCCGCGCACGCTGTCCCTCTCCCACAAACTGC